>NZ_JBNHHB010000451.1:0-1774 GCF_059091905.1 Arthrobacter sp. Dra40 | reverse complement strand
ACTTCTCAGCCTTGGGCGTCAGGGCAATGCCAAGGGCACGCGAAATGCGGACCTTGCGGCGGGCTCGTGTGTTGTTAGCCACGATGTCCTTCCAGTTCTGTGCGGTGCATTGGTTTGCTGGCCTCCATCGATCGGAGAGCGTTGGTCAACCGCTACCTTCAGCTACAGTCCGTCCGCGGCACACGTCTGCCCCGCCTCGTGACGATTCGGGGTTCGACGGCGCTGAAGAACGGCTTGCCAGTCAGCCAACCATTCTAGCACCAGCTGCACGCCCCCTGATCTCCTGCCTAGGCTGGGGGGATGCGAGCCATTCTCCAGCGCGCCAGCCGCGCCAAAGTCACTGTCGACGGCACCGTGGTGGGTGCCCTGCCGGGCCCGGGACTGGTGGTGCTGGTTGGGGCCACCCACAGCGATACCCCCGACGATGCGGTGGCGCTGGCGGAAAAGACGTGGCGGCTGCGCATCCTGGACGGCGAACGGTCCTGTGCCGAGTCCGGCGCTCCGCTGCTGGTCATCAGCCAGTTCACGCTCTACGCGGACACCCGGCGCGGCCGCCGGCCGTCCTGGTCAGCCGCGGCGCCGGCGGCGGTGAGCGAGCCATTGGTGGAGGATTTCGTGGCGGCGCTGCGCGTACTCGGCGCACCGGTGGAAACCGGAGTCTTCGGCGCCATGATGGAAGTGGAACTGGTCAATTCGGGCCCGTTCACGATCAGCCTGGACACCGAAGAGTTCGGCACACCGCGCCGGGGCTGACGCCCCCCCGGCACACGCGGCTGAAGCGGGCCCCGCCGCCGGGGTGCCCGTCCTCCGAAGCCGGGCACCGCCGTCGTTATTCGCCGCGGATAATCTTGCGCAACCGGTCCACCCGCGCGGAAATTTCCCGTTCCGCACCATTGGTGGTCGGTTCGTAGTAGTTCCTGCCCACCAAATCGTCCGGCGCGTACTGCTGGGTGGCGATCCCGTGCGGGGCATTGTGCGAGTACACGTAGCCCTTGCCGTGCCCCATGCCCTTGGCTCCGGCGTAATGGGAATCGCGCAGATGCACCGGAACTCCTTGGCCGCGGCCGGCGCGCACGTCCGCGACTGCCGCATTGATGGCGTCATGGCAGGCCGGAGACTTTGGCGCGGTGGCGATATGGACCACTGCCTGGGCCAGCACCAGCCGGGCCTCGGGCATGCCGATCAACTGCACGGCCTGGGCAGCGGCCACGGCGGTCTGCAGGGCGGTGGGATCGGCCATCCCGACGTCCTCGGACGCGTGGACCATGATCCGGCGGGCCACGAACCGGGGGTCCTCCCCCGCCTCCAGCATCCGGGCCATGTAGTGCAGCGCAGCGTCCACGTCGGAACCACGCATGGACTTGATGAAGGCACTGGTGATGTCATAGTGCTGATCCCCGGCCCGGTCGTAACGCAAGGCGGCCCGGTCCATGGCGCGCTCGGCATGGCTAAGCTCCACGAGGACAGGTGTCCCGTCCTCCGTTCCGCCGGATTCGCCCCAGGCCACCCCCGCGGCCGCTTCCAGTGCGGTCAGGCCCCGGCGGGCATCGCCGGCGGCCAGCCGGACCAGGTGTTCCAGCGCTTCATCGCTCAGCGCCACCCGCCCGGCCAGGCCGCGCTCATCCTCCACGGCGCGCAACAGCAGCGCCTCGATGTCGTCCGCGGTGAGCGGTTGCAGGGTCAGCAGCAGCGAACGGGACAGCAGCGGCGAAACGACGGAGAACGACGGGTTCTCGGTGGTGGCAGCGACCAGCACCACCCAGCGGTTCTCCAC
>NZ_JBNHHB010000450.1:0-1777 GCF_059091905.1 Arthrobacter sp. Dra40 | reverse complement strand
GTAAGAAGAAGACCCGTTCCGGCAACCCCGCCAAGGCAGCACAGGAGCTGCGCGAGGCCGAGGAGCGCCGCAAGAACAAGGCCTCGGTGCCGGCGGGCAGCGCGTTCGGCGCCCCGCAGGACGGCCAGGACTTCGATCCGTCGGCGCTGAACCTGCCCAAGGGCTTCGAAAAGTTCCTCGGCAAGTAGCCGCAGAGGCAAGCATCCGGCATGCCAGGTGCCCCGTCGATAGTCGGCGGGGCCCTTGCGTTGAACGGGCGCTGGACAAGCTGGGCCGGTAGGGTAATGCTGAAACGTTTTAACACTGCTGCAGACGTCGTCGTATGCCGGTGGGACCCACCCCGGCCGACCGCACACATTGGTGGCACCGGAGGCAAGATGCGTCCCGCCCCCGGCGTCGCCGGGGCAGCGCAGCGAAGGAGATTTGTGGCAGACCAGGCACTTAGCGGCGAGGACGACGCTCGGTCGGGAACGCGCGGGGCAATCGTCGCGGTGATCGTGCGAAGTGTCGGCGGCTCGGTGGTGCTGGTGAATGGCGCCGACGGAATCAAACTCCCGACGGCGCGGGTCCGGCCCGGCGAAGATCCGCGTGCCGCCGCCGCCCGCGTGCTGTTTGAATCCTCCTTGCCCGTGCCCCCGGGGCGCATCCTGGCAGTCGATTACCAGCCGGTCGCCCTGGTGGCGACAGACGGCCCGGAAGCCACCGAAGCCATCACCTTTGTGTACGACGGCGGAACGTACGACGGCGGTGCTCTCGCCGCGGGCGCAGGAGGACAAGCGGTCTTCCTGCCCGTCGACCAGGCCGAAGCCGTTCTGGACGTAGCGCAAGCCGCCCTGCTGACCGCCGGACTGCGCGCCCACGAACTGCTCACCGTCGTCGAGCTGCGCAGCGGGCTGATACTGCCGACAGCGCAACGCGATGTTCCCGAACGTGAACTCGCCCCGCAGGTCCCGGAATCCCAGGCCACCGGCGAATCGAAGGGAACTGTGGGCTCCGGCGTTTAGTATTTCTCCCATGGCAGTCAGAGGCAGCGGAGAGCGGGTGGTCTTTGTTCACGGTACCGACAGCTTCGGGGCTGCCGCCTGGCCCCACCAGCATCGGCTCGCCGGTCGCTACGACTGCCTGTTCCTCCGCCGCCACGGGTTTGACCCGCAAGCCGAACCCCTGCCGACGGACTTCGACGAAGATGCCCGGATTGTAGGCAGCCACCTCGGATCCGGTGCCCATGTGGTGGCGCACGCACAAGGCGCCATCGCCGCGATGATGGCCGCCGTCGAGCACCCCGGCATGGTGCGTTCGCTGACCTTGTTTGAACCGGCGTGCTTGTCTTTGACGGCGGACCTGCCGGCCACCCGTGCCTATCGGGAACGGCTGGAGCCCTTGTTTGACGCCCGCCGCGAGCTGACGGACGGGGAATACCAGCGTGCATTCGTCCGGTTGGTGGTGGGCGCTGAAGCGCTGCCGCTGGCCACTGCCGCGGACCGGACACAAGCGAAGCGGGTCCGCCTGCAGTCCCCGCCGTGGCAGGCGCCGCTGCACATCGTTCCGGGCCTGCCCACGCTGGTGGTCACCGGCGGATGGGAACCGCTCTACGAGGAAGTAGCCGAATATCTGGCAGGTACCGGCGCCATCCACCGGCACGCCGGCGGGCACCACCGCCCCCAGGACACGGACCAAGGCCACGCTCTGTTGGCAGCCTTCCTAGCCGGGGCGTCGCTGCCGGACTGATCAGAGGTTGCTAGCGTTGAGCTATGAACCAAACAGGCTGGGAACCGGC
>NZ_JBNHHB010000449.1:0-1783 GCF_059091905.1 Arthrobacter sp. Dra40 | reverse complement strand
TACCGCTTCAACGCGCAACGCAGCGCAGCCATCGAGGCGCTCCTGGTCAACGTCGCGCAGGACGGCACTCCCGAGAACAGGCAATTCCAGAACACTAAAGGCAAGAGGGTTGTGCTTGCCGGAGCCGCCGTCGCCCTTGTGGCAACCGGCGGGGCAGTGGTTATGCAGCTGCCCGTGACGGACAAGAGCTCGATAGCGTGCTTGGCACGAGCTGAAATCCACGGCAACCAGTTCCCTGGAACCACCGTGACACTGGGAGTTCCGAGCACCGCAGAGCGGCCGGACAGCACAGTGATGATCGAAGACGCTCTGTCCGTGTGCCGCGATGTTTGGGCCCAGCATGGGTTGGACCCTGATGATCCTGACGGCGCCGCACATCCAGACCTGCATGACCCCAGCTTTTCCTACCCGGTTCCTGAGCCATTGACCGTATGCGTGCTCAAAGACGGTCGTGCCGCAGTTATCCCCGGGGACGAGAAGGTGTGCGAGTCATTGGGGCTTGTCTTGAAGAGCGACACGGCGGTGCGGCCCCAGAAATGACCTCCCACCTCGTCACGGTGGATACCCGTACGCTTCCTTGGCCGCCATGTACGGGCGGGCGCAGGGACGCCCGCATGTGGGGCTACCCCCTGCCTCGGGGCTGCGAGTAATCAAGGATGTTGTACATAAAGGGTTCCCATTATGTACACTCACGTCATGACCACCACCTCTCAGGTTCCCCAGGTAATCCACGCCGACCAGGCAATCCGCGTCGTCGGATACGTCCGGGTATCAACGGATAAGCAGGACATCAGCCCCGACGTGCAGCGGGCGGAGCTGGTACGCGAGGCCGACCGCATGGGGTACGAACTGGAGCTGGTCGAGGAGCTGGCCGCGAGCGCGGCCACCATCAGCAAGCGCCCGAAGATGCTGGCACTGCTGGCAGACCTGAAGGCAGGCAAGTACCAGGGACTCATGGTATCCAAGCTGGATCGTCTCTCCAGGAACATGGAGGACGGCACCCGGCTGCTGGCCGACTCCCAACGTCAGGGTTGGCGCATTATCTGTCTCGACCTCGGAGTCGACACCGCCACCATCATGGGAGCCGGCATGTACAACATGGCGCTCAACTTTGCAGAGATCGAACGGAAGTTCATCGGAGCGCGGACAGCGGCGGCGATGCAAGAGAAAGCCGCCCAGGGGGAACACATGGGCAGGACTGCCGTCCTGCCGGCGGAGGTCATGCTGCGCATCCACACCGACCGCGAGCGCGGCCTGTCCCTCCGGAAGATCGCTGAAGCTCTCACCGCCGAAGGCATCCCCACGGCGACGGGCAAGGGGTGGCACGCATCCACCGTCAAGGCGGTTTTGGAGTCGGTCACGCTGCGGCGTGCCCTCCAGGAACGGGGCCCAAGGATGGAGGTTTAGAACGCGCAAGGTGGACGGGGGCAATCCTGTGTCCCTTCCGTGCTGTTCGGAACTGCAGGGCATCCGTAGGATGTGCCCATGTGGAGGCCATCAAGAGGCGTACTCGGAGGCGTGATCATCGCCGGATCGCTGGTTGCCTGCGGCTCTGTTGCTTTAGCTCAGGGGACCGAGGAGAGTCGGGTGGCCCTGCCTTGCGCTGAGAGCGGGAATGAATGCCCGACTTCCTACGGCGATATACCGGGCTGGCCAGTCAACGAGAACGGCCAGTCTTACGGCATTCAGGGAGATAGCCCGGTCCCGCCCGACCTGATTTCTGTAGTCGCCACGAATGGCCTGACCGGATACTCACGCTCAACGGATCTTGCTCACCCCAACT
>NZ_JBNHHB010000448.1:0-1791 GCF_059091905.1 Arthrobacter sp. Dra40 | reverse complement strand
CGGATTTATAGACATAATGGCCTTGTGACAACTGCAACCCACGCCCCCAGTACCCCGGCGCATCCAACGCTGAACCGCCCCAATCTGGTTTCTGTCGGAACCGTTGTGTGGCTCTCCAGCGAGCTGATGTTCTTTGCCGGTCTTTTCGCCATGTACTTCACCCTCCGCGCCACTTCCGGCGAGATGTGGGCGATTGAAACCGAAAAGTTGAACGTTCCATTCGCGCTGGCCAACACCATTGTCCTGGTGTCCAGCTCCTTTACCTGCCAGTACGGCGTCTTCGCCGCAGAGCGACTGCAGGCCCGCCGTACCGGTGGCCTCCTCAATGTCGCCAAGTGGGGCATGGTCGAGTGGTTCCTGTTGACGTTCTTCCTCGGCGCCATTTTCGTCTCCGTCCAGGCCTATGAGTACGCCATGCTCGTCTCCGAGGGTGTGTCGCTGTCCTCCAACGCCTACGGGTCAGCGTTCTACATCACCACCGGCTTCCACGGCCTTCACGTCACGGGCGGGCTCATTGCTTTCCTGCTGATCATCGGCCGCGCCTATGTTGCTAAGAAGTTCGGTCATTTCGAAGCCACGTCCGCCATCGTCACGTCGTACTACTGGCACTTCGTCGACGTCGTGTGGATCGCTCTCTTCATCATCATCTACTTCCTGAAGTAGGCGGCCAGAGCCTGCATCTGGCTGCAGGGCCGCACCGGCCGAACATCTACGCACACGCACCGCAGAGTTAGGAACCATCAAGTGAAGGCACTCTCCCAGAGGCGACGACACCCCCTGGCGGCCGTTGCCCTGTTGCTCTTGGGATTGCTGGTCACCGGCGGCTTGTACGCCGTTGCCGGCAATGTCAACGAGGCCAAGGCCCAGACCACCAATTTTTCCGCGCAGGACATCGAAGAGGGCGAAAAGCTCTTCGTGGCCAACTGCGCAACTTGTCACGGAATTGGTGCTGTCGGGGCCCCGAAGGGTGCCCATGGCAATCAGGCCGGCCCGGCCCTGATTGGCGTCGGCGCCGCCGCTGTCGACTTCCAGGTGGGAACCGGCCGCATGCCCATGCAGATGTCCGGCCCTCAGGCACTGCAGAAGCCGAACCAGTTCTCCGAAGAGCAGACGCGCCAGCTGGCAGCGTACGTGGCCTCCTTGGGCGCCGGCCCGGCCATCCCCGAGGAAGACCTCCTCGACGTCTCCAAGGGAGATCCCGCCGTCGGCGGTGAAATCTTCCGGGTCAACTGCGCCATGTGCCACAACGCTTCCGCAGCCGGCGGCGCTTTGACGCGCGGCAAGTTCGCTCCCGCCCTGGCCGGCGTCAGCGAAGCACACATCTACGAAGCCATGGCCACCGGCCCGCAGAACATGCCGGTGTTCAGCGACGCGAACATCTCCCCCGAGGAGAAGCGCGATGTCATCGCCTTCCTGAAGACCATCGAAGAGCAGGGCACCCCGGGCGGCTTCTCGCTCGGCTCGCTCGGTCCGGTGTCCGAGGGTCTGCTGATGTGGACTGCCGGTTTGGGTGTCGTCATTGCGTTCACCATCTGGCTGACCCAGCGGTCGTCCTAACCCCTCGCTTCCGGCGGCCCATAGCGGCCGCCGCAGAAGCGTCAACAGTCATATATGTTTTTGAACTATTTAGAGAAGGATGAGAGGGATCATGGCAGACCATAGTCACGGCAGTCCGAGCACCTCGGGCACCGTTGCTACGGCTGGTCAGAGCGACGTGGAGAAGTTTCAGGATCCTGGACTCCCCCCGCACCGCCCGCGCCGTGCCGACAAAGATCCCCGGGCGGAAAAGCG
>NZ_JBNHHB010000447.1:0-1817 GCF_059091905.1 Arthrobacter sp. Dra40 | reverse complement strand
CAAGCGCCAGGAACTGGAGCAGATGAGCGCACCGTCGCTGGGCGGTGTCTCGGTACCCCGCGGCGACGGCAGCACTGTTGTCCGGCTGCGCCGCGGCTCCTCCATCACGGACTTCGCCGACAAGATCGAGGCGAATCCGGCCGCGCTGGTCACCGTTCTCTTCCACCTGGGCGAGATGGCCACGGCCACGCAGTCCCTGGACGAAGACACCTTCGAACTGCTGGGCGTTGAGCTGGGCTACAAGATCCAGGTTGTCTCCCCGGAGGACGAAGAGCGCGAACTGCTTGACTCGTTCGACATCGACCTTGACGCAGAGCTCGAGGCCGAGGGCGAAGACGACTTGGAGCGTCGCCCCGCCGTCGTCACCGTGATGGGCCACGTCGACCACGGTAAGACCCGGCTGTTGGACGCCATCCGCAACACCCGCGTGGGTGAAGGCGAGCATGGCGGCATTACCCAGCACATCGGCGCTTACCAGATCGACTTCCAGCACGACGACCGGGACCGGAAGATCACCTTCATTGACACCCCGGGCCACGAGGCGTTCACCGCCATGCGTGCCCGTGGCGCCAAGGTCACCGACATCGCCATCCTGGTGGTTGCTGCCGACGACGGTGTCATGCCGCAGACCGTTGAAGCACTCAACCACGCGCAGGCTGCAGGCGTGCCCATCGTGGTCGCCGTGAACAAGATCGACAAGGACGGCGCCAACCCGGAGAAGATCCGTGGCCAGCTGACCGAGTACGGCCTGGTTCCCGAGGAATACGGCGGCGACACGATGTTCGTGGACGTCTCGGCGCGCGACGGGTTGCACATTGAGGACCTCCTCTCGGCCGTGCTGCTGACGGCAGATGCCGCGCTGGACCTGCGGGCGAACCCGAACAAGGACGCCCGGGGCATTGCGATCGAGGCAAACCTGGACAAGGGCCGCGGCGCCGTGGCAACCGTACTGGTCCAGTCCGGAACGCTGCGGGTCGGCGATGCAATCGTCACCGGCAGTGCCCACGGCCGCGTACGTGCCATGTTCGATGAGGACGGCGCATCCGTCACCGAGGCCGAGCCGTCGCGTCCGGTCCAGGTGCTGGGTCTGTCCACCGTGCCGCGCGCCGGCGACACCTTCCTGGTGACCGACGACGAGCGTACCGCCCGACAGATCGCCGAAAAGCGCGAAGCTGCGGACCGCAACGCCGCACTGGCCAAGCGCCGCAAGCGCATCAGCCTGGAGGACTTCGACAAGGCTGTGGCGGAGGGCAAGGTCGACACCCTCAACCTCATCCTCAAGGGCGACGTGTCCGGTGCCGTGGAGGCGCTGGAAGACTCGCTGCTCAAGATCGATGTGGGCGAGGACGTCCAGCTGCGTGTGATCCACCGCGGCGTGGGCGCGATCACCCAGAACGACGTCAACCTGGCGACCGTGGACAACGCGATCATCATCGGCTTCAACGTCAAGCCGGCCGAGCGGGTGGCCGAACTGGCCGACCGCGAAGGCGTGGACATGCGCTTCTACTCGGTCATCTATGCAGCCATCGATGACATCGAACTGGCGCTGAAGGGCATGCTGAAGCCGGAATACGAAGAGGTCCAGCTCGGCACCGCCGAGATCCGCGAGATCTTCCGTTCGTCCAAGTACGGAAACATCGCCGGCTCCATCGTCCGCTCGGGCACGATCCGCCGTAACTCCAAGGCACGCGTCAGCCGCGACGGCAAGGTCATCGGTGAGAACCTCACCGTCGATTCGCTCAAGCGGTTCAAGGACGACGCGACCGAGGTCCGCGAAGGATTCGAATGTGGTATCGGACTTGGGTCGTTCAACGACC
>NZ_JBNHHB010000446.1:0-1817 GCF_059091905.1 Arthrobacter sp. Dra40 | reverse complement strand
CTGATGAGGGGAGAATGCATTGCCGCAACTGTGGGCCGGGATTGATGCCGGCAAAACCCACCACCATTGCATCGTCATCGACGATGAAGGTACCCGCTTGTTTTCCCAGCGCGTCGCCAACGATGAGACGGACCTGCTGGATCTGATCGCCGGCGTTGCCGCCCTCGGTGACGGGGGAGAGGTGGTCTGGGCCGTGGACCTGAACCACGGCGGGGCCGCGCTGTTGATTGCCCTGCTCGCCGCCCACGATCAGCGCCTGCTCTACATCCCCGGACGCACGGTCCACCACGCTTCCCGAACCTACCGCGGCGACGGGAAAACCGATGCCAAGGACGCTGCCGTCATCGCCGACCAGGCACGCATGCGCAGGGACCTGCAGCCGGTGCGGGCAGGGGATGAGATCAGCGTCGATTTGCGGATCCTTACCGCGCGCCGCGCGGACAAGGCGTGCGATCGCAGCCGCGCGATCAATCGGCTCCGGGCCCAGCTGCTGGAATACTTCCCGGCTCTGGAACAAGCCTTTGACTACAGCAGATCCAAGGGCGCGCTGCTCTTGCTGACCCGGTACAACACGCCCGACGGCCTGCGCCGGCTCGGAGAGAAACGCCTCCATGCCTGGCTCAAGAACCTGCGCACCCGCAGCAGCCTGCTCGTGGCAGAAAGGGCCATCACTGCTGCGAAATCCCAATACACCACGGTGCCCGCCCAACGGATCGGTGCCCGGCTGGTCGCCGAACTGGCCCAGGAAGTACTCGACCTCCACACACAGATCGAAGGCTTGGACACGCTCATAGCCGAGCGCTTCCGCGACCACCACCACGCCGAAATCATGCTCAGCATGCCCGGCTTCGGTCCCGTCCTCGGCGCCGAATTCCTCGGTGCCACCGGTGGCGACCTGACCGTTTTCGAAAGTGTCGACCGGCTTGCCGGGGTTGCGGGACTCGCCCCGGCTTCCAAGGACTCCGGAAGAATCAGAGGCAACCACCACCGCCCCAGACGCTACGATCGCAGACTGTTGCGGGCCTGCTACATGGCCGCCATGTCCAGCCTTAGAAGCTCCAACGCCTCCCGGACCTACTACGACCGCAAACGCGCCGAAGGCAAGACCCACATCCAGTCCGTTCTCTCGCTGGCCCGCCGCCGGCTCAACGTCCTCTGGGCCATGCTTCGTGACGGGACCAGCTATGGGCTCCAACCGGAGTCGGCTGCCCGGGCGGCGTGAACGTGACGTACTGAACCGGGAAACCTACGTCCCGGATGGGGCAGTGCCATGACCGTTGGCTTCGTCCGACACCCGGTTCCAGACGTCGTCGTGGGGTCCACGGTGCCAGGTCTGACGCGGGCCCTCCCATTCGCGTGCGACATCGGTCAGCCAGATCGTCGTGTCGGGATTCCAGCCTGCGATGACAGATGCGGTGTCGGCCTCAACCTGAAGCGCCCGGGTAGCACCGCTGAGGTACCCCAGGACGGTGAGGTGCACCGCGTCCCATTCGCGAGCGACCTGCTCCCAGTCGGGGATTACCCATCGGCCGTCCCTGCCGGTTGCCCAGTACCAGTCATGACGGCGCGCGGCGGTGACGTCGAGCGGAAAGGAGCGGCACAAACGGATCCAGTCAGCGGCCGTGTGGATCTCGTAAGTCCGGCCTACCCCACGGACCGCGATCGCGGTGGCCTCTTCCCAGCCGGGGCTATCTTCCACGAGGTCCAGTCCGGCGGGGATTTGCCCCACGGTTTGGACCAGTCCGAGCGGGATCGACCACCACGTTCCGCTCCAGTTTGAATGAAGATCGCGGGGACGTTCGAGCGCAGCCCGCGCT
>NZ_JBNHHB010000445.1:0-1829 GCF_059091905.1 Arthrobacter sp. Dra40 | reverse complement strand
CTGCTAGCAGGGCCTCGAGCTTATCGGCGGTGCCGGTGGCCTCCACGACCAACGAGTCGGTGGACACGTCGACCACGGAGGCGCGGAACAGATCTGCTGCCTGGGTTACCTGCAGCCGTGTTGCGGCATCCGCGCGGACCTTGACCAGGATGTGGTCGCGTTGCACGGAAGAATCGGGAACCAGTTCGACAATCTTGATGACGTTGACGAGCTTGTTCAGTTGTTTGGTGACCTGCTCCAGCAGGTCGCCCTCGGCCTCAACCACCACGGTGATCCGGGAAAACCCGTCTGCTTCCGTGGGGCCGACGGCCAAAGAATGGATGTTGAACGCGCGGCGGGCGAAGAGGCTGGCGACGCGGGTCAGCACGCCCGGGACGTCCTCCACCAGCACTGAAAGGGTATGGCGGGCCATGCCTAGTCCTCCTCTTCCCATACGGGGGTCATGTCGCGGGCGATCTGGATGAGGTCGTTGCTCACGCCGGAGGGCACCATCGGCCACACCATCGCGTTGGGGCTGACCACGAAGTCGATCACCACGGGACGGTCGTTGATCGCCAGCGCCTGCTCGATCGTGGCGTCGATGTCCTCCACCCGTTCGCAGCGCAGGCCCACGCAGTCGTAGGCGTCGGCCATCTTCACGAAGTCCGGCACGCGCACGGTGTCGTGGCCGGTGTTCAAATCGGTGTTGGAGTACCGGCCGTCGTAGAACAGGGTCTGCCATTGGCGGACCATCCCCAGCGAGGAGTTGTTGATCACCGCCACCTTGATCGGGATGTTGTTCAGCCGGCAGGTGGCCAGCTCCTGGTTGGTCATCTGGAAACAGCCGTCGCCGTCGATCGCCCAGACCACGCGGTCCGGGTTGCCCACCTTGGCGCCCATCGCGGCCGGCACCGAGTAGCCCATGGTGCCCAGGCCACCGGAGTTCAGCCAGGCGTGCGGGCGCTCGTACTTGATGAACTGCGCACTCCACATCTGGTGCTGGCCCACGCCTGCGACATAGACACCTTCCGGCCCGGTCAGCTCGCCGATCCGCTGGATCACCTGCTGCGGTGCCACCAGGCCGTCGTCGGGCTCGGCGAAGCCCAGCGGGTAGGTCTCGCGGAGCCGGTTCAGCATGGCCCACCAGGCGGAGAGATCCGGGGTGCCTTCGGCGGCGAACCGCTCGCGGCAGGCGTCGGTCAGTTCCGGAATGATCTCCTTGACCGAGCCCACGATCGGCACATCGGCCACACGGTTCTTGGAGATCTCCGCGGGGTCGATGTCCGCGTGGATCACCTTGGCGCCGGGCGCGAAGGTGCTCAGCACGCCGGTGACGCGGTCGTCAAAGCGGGCGCCCAGCGTAATCAGCAGGTCGGACTGCTGCAGCGCGGTCACCGCGGACACGGAGCCATGCATGCCGGGCATGCCCACATGCTGCGGGTGCGAATCCGGGAAGACGCCGCGGGCCATCAGCGTGGTGGCCACCGGGGCGCCCACCAGTTCGGCCAGCTCGCGCAACTCCTGCGCGGCGTGGGCCTTGATCACGCCGCCGCCCACGTAGAAAACCGGGCGCTCCGCCGCGGCGATCAGCTTGGCCGCCTCGCGGACCTGCTTGGAATGCCCGCGCACCACGGTGCGGTAGCCGGGAAGGTCGATCTTCGGCGGCCAGGAGAAGGTCATCATGGACTGCTGGGCGTCCTTGGCGATGTCCACCAGCACCGGGCCTGGGCGGCCGGTGGTGGCAATGTGGAACGCTTCGGCCAGCACGCGCGGAATCTCCTGCGCCTTGGTGACCAGGTAGGAGTGCTTGGTGACCGGCATGGTGATGCCGACGATGTCCGCTTCCTGGA
>NZ_JBNHHB010000444.1:0-1830 GCF_059091905.1 Arthrobacter sp. Dra40 | reverse complement strand
TGCCCACCACGGCCGCATTCACGAACACGGAAATGGGCAGGCAATGGTTCCAAAAGGCCGTCGGCTGGACTATCGCCTTCATCCTTTACAAGCCGGCGGCGGCGATCGTGTATTCGGTCGCGTTTCTACTGATGGGCAACACCAGCGGCCGTGACGCTCTGGTGGGTTCCATCAGCGGGTTCACGTTGATGATCGTGGCGTTGTTCGCGCTTCCAGCCCTGATGCGGTTCGTCACGCCGATGGTGGGAGCCGTTGCCGCTGGCAGTGGGGCAGCGGCAGGAGCCGCCGTGGGTGCCCTCGCCACCGGGGCTGTGTCCATGGGCCGAGTTGGCAGTGGACGGGGCAATGCAGCGCCCACCCCAGCCAGCACCAGCAGCACAACCAGCACGAACGCAGGCAATTCTCCCAAGGGTAGTTCTGGACATTCAGGCCCCCGTGGTGGGGGAGGGCAGCCAACGCCTGGCTCTTCGAGTCCGCGTGGCGCCGCTGGCACCGCAGGCAAAGCGGGAGCTGCATCACCGGCCGGAGGTGCTGGGGCCGCGACGGGAGCCACGGCGGCGGGCCCGGCTGGCATGGCCGTAGCGACAGGCGTACAGGTGGTGTCCAGGACATCAGAGGCAATCAAGACGACCGCTCAGGATTCAACCGGGGAGGGCCCCAGTGGCAGCAATTAACACCGAATACAAAGAACCGTCCTACGGCAACTGGCGCGTCCCGCGCTCAGCCGGGTTAGGCAATCTCGGCGCTATCGGCACCGGCATCGTCATGGTCGGCCTCCTCCTGGGCATCGTCAGCTTCGCCATCTGGGGCCTATTCGTCGGCCTTGGCGTCCTCGCCGTTGCCGGCGCCTGCGCACTGCTTCTGACCGTCAAGGACAAGCACGGCCAGTCCGTCGTGGACCGTCTGGGGATCCGCATGGCGTTCAAGGTCTCGAAGTCCTCTGGGACCAACCTGTACCGCTCGGGGCCGCTGGGCGTGACTGAATGGGGCATGTACCAGCTCCCAGGGCTGGCTGCGAAGTCCACCCTGTACGAGTTCACCGACTCCTACAAGCGTCCGTTCGCCATGCTGCACGTGCCGGCCACCAGCCACTTCACGGTGATCTTCTCCACCGAACCGGACGGGGCTTCCCTCGTGGACCCGGAGCAGGTTGATGCATGGGTGGCTAACTGGGGCGGCTGGCTCGCCGGTCTGGCCGACGAGGCCGGCCTGGACGCCGCTGCCGTCACCGTTGAGACCGCCCCGGACTCCGGGTACCGGCTGCGGAACGAAGTCATGATGAACATTGACCCGAACGCACCGCAGTTCGCCAAGGATATGCTCCACGAGGTCGTCCAGACCTACCCCGAAGGATCGGCCACGGTCCGCGCCTGGGTGTCCCTGACCTTCAACGCCTCCCTCCGGGCAGGGTCGAAGAAACGCACCCCCGAAGACGTCGCCCGCGACCTGGCCTCCCGGATCCCCGGCCTGTCGGCACGGCTCCAGTCCACCGGAGCCGGGATCGCCCGGCCCATGTCCGCACAGGAACTCTGCGAGGTCGTCCGGATCGCCTACGACCCGCCGGCCGCGCTGATCATTGACGAGGCCCACGCCGCGGGCACCCCGGTTTCCCTGACCTGGGGCGAGGCCGGCCCCACCGCGACGCAGGCCAACTGGGACGACTACCGCCACGACTCCGCATTCTCGGCCTCCTGGACCATGACGGGCGCGCCCCGCGGGTCCGTGAACTCCTACGTCCTGTCGCGGCTGCTGGCCCCGCACGGGGACATTGACCGCAAACGCATCTCCCTGCTCTACCGCCCGATGGACTCCGCCAAGGCAGCAACCATC
>NZ_JBNHHB010000443.1:0-1830 GCF_059091905.1 Arthrobacter sp. Dra40 | reverse complement strand
GATGGTTGCTGCCTTGGCGGAGTCCATCGGGCGGTAGAGCAGGGAGATGCGTTTGCGGTCAATGTCCCCGTGCGGGGCCAGCAGCCGCGACAGGACGGAGGAGTTCACGGACCCCCGGGGTGCCCCGGTCATGGTCCAGGACGCAGAGAACGCGGAGTCGTGGCGGTAATCGTCCCAGCTGGCCTGCGTCGCGGTGGGTCCGACCTCGCCCCAGATAAGGGACACCGGGGTGCCGGCCGCGTGGGCCTCGTCAATGATCAGCGCCGCCGGCGGGTCGTAGGCGATCCGGACGACCTCGCAAAGTTCCTGCGCGGACATGGGCCGGGCGATCCCGGCACCGGTGGATTGCAGCCGGGCCGACAGACCAGGGATCCGCGAGGCCAGGTCGCGGGCGACATCCTCCGGGGTGCGCTTCTTCGAGCCCGCGCGCAAGGAGGCGTTGAAGGTCAGGGAAACCCAGGCGCGGACCGTGGCCGATCCTTCCGGGTAGGTTTCGACGACCTCATGGAGCACATCCTTGGCGAACTGCGGGGCGTCCGGGTCGATATTCAACATGACCTCATTCCGCAGCCGGTACCCGGAGTCCGGGGCGGTCTCAACCGTGACGGCAGCCGCGTCCAGGCCGGCCTCGTCGGCCAGACCGGCGAGCCAGCCGCCCCAGTTAGCCACCCAGGCATCAACCTGCTCCGGGTCCACGAGGGAAGCCCCGTCGGGTTCGGTGGAGAAGATCACCGTGAAGTGGCTGGTGGCCGGCACATGCAGCACGGCGAACGGACGCTTGTAGGAGTCAGTGAACTCGTACAGCGTGGACTTCGCAGCCAGCCCCGGGAGCTGGTACATGCCCCACTCCGTCACACCCAGCGGACCGGAACGGTACAGATTCGTCCCTGAGGACTTCGAGACCTTGAACGCCATGCGAATACCCAGACGGTCCACGACGGACTGGCCGTGCTTGTCCTTGACGGTCAGAAGCAGTGCGCAGGCGCCGGCAACGGCGAGGACGCCAAGGCCGACGAATAGGCCCCAGATGGCGAAGCTGACGATGCCTAGGAGGAGGCCGACCATGACGATGCCGGTGCCGATCGCGCCGAGATTGCCTAACCCGGCTGAGCGCGGGACGCGCCAGTTGCCGTAGGACGGTTCTTTGTATTCGGTGTTAATTGCTGCCACTGGGGCCCTCACCCGTTGAATCCTGCGCGGTCGTCTTGATTGCTTCTGATGTCCTGGACGCCGCCTGGACACCGGTGGCTACGGCCATGCCTGCCGGGCCGGTAGCCGCGGCCCCGGTCGTGGCTGCAGCGCTTCCGGCGGGTGCTGCCGCCCCCGCCGTGCCGGCTTTACCGGCTGCTCCGCCCGGGCCTGTAGTGCCTGGCGTCGGCTGTCCTCCCCCACCCCGTGGGCCCGAAGAGCCAGCGCTGCCCTTTGGAGAGCTGCCGCTGTGGGTGTTGGACGTGCTGTTGCTGCTGGGCGGCATCGGTGTTGCGTTACCTCGCCCACTGCCGGGACGGCCCATGGAGACAGCCCCGGTTGCAATAGCACCGACCGCGGCCCCAGCTGCCGCGCCACCGCCGGAGGCAACGGCTCCGACCATTGGGGTGACGAACCGCATCAAGGCTGGAAGCGCGAACAACGCCACGATCATCAACGTGAACCCGCTGATCGAACCCACCAGGGCATCCCGGCCGCTGGTCTTACCCATCAGCAGGAACGCGACCGAGTACACGATGGCGGCAGCCGGCTTGTAAAGGATGAAGGCGATAGTCCAGCCGACGGCCTTTTGGAACCATTGCCTGCCCATTTCCGTGTTCGTGAATGCGGCCGTGGTGGGCA
>NZ_JBNHHB010000442.1:0-1897 GCF_059091905.1 Arthrobacter sp. Dra40 | reverse complement strand
ACATCGGGTCTTCGCCCGCCGGCCGGTCAGACGAGCGGGGCCGGTCCGATATCGGTACAGGTCACCGTGCGGCCGGACAGTCGGGCTGCGTGCCGGGCAACCGGGCCAATATCGATGCGGGCGCGGCGCCGGGCAGCGGCCATCATCGTGCGATCCACCGACTAACCCTGCACGCCGAGGCGCTCAAAGATCAGTTCACGGACGCGTCCGGCGTCGGCCTGCCCGCGGGTTGCCTTCATCACGCCGCCCACAATGGCACCTGCAGCCTGGACCTTGCCACCGCGGATCTTCTCCGCCACCTCGGGCTGGGCTGCCAGGGCAGCGTCAATCGCTTCCAGCAGCGCCGAGTCGTCGGACACGACGGCCAGGCCGCGCTTCTCGACGACCTGTTCCGGGGTGCCTTCACCGGCGAGCACGCCGTCGAGCACCTGGCGGGCGAGCTTGTCGTTGATCTTGCCGGCCTGCACCAGGAGGTCCAGGTCCACCACGGTTTGCGGGCTCACGCCCAGCTCCGACGGTTCGACTTCGGCTTCCTTGGCCCGGCGGGCGATTTCACCCATCCACCACTTGCGGGCCACTGCTGCGGAGGCACCGGCAGCGATGGTTTCCTCGATCGATTCCATCACGCCGGCATTGACCACGTCGCGGAATTCGGCGTCGGAATAGCCCCAGTCCGCCTTCAGCCGCTTGCGCCGTTCCGCCGGCGGTTCCGGAAGCCGGGCGCGCAGTTCCTCGATCCATGCCTCGGTGGTAACAACCGGCACCAGGTCGGGCTCCGGGAAGTAGCGGTAGTCGTCGGCGTCGGACTTGGGCCGGCCGGACGTCGTGGACCGGGTGTCTTCGTGCCAGTGGCGGGTCTCCTGGACAACCTTCTGGCCGGCATCCAGCACGGCAGCGTGGCGCTGGATCTCGAACCGCACGGCACGTTCCACCGCACGCAGCGAGTTCACGTTCTTCGTCTCGGAGCGGGTGCCGAATTGCCCGGCTCCCTTGGGCATCAGGGACACGTTGGCATCGCAGCGCACGTTGCCGCGTTCCATCTTGGCGTCGGAGACACCCAGGTTCTTGACGATCTCGCGGATGGCGGCCACATAGGCGCGGGCCAGCTCGGGAGACCGGGACCCTGCTCCGACGATCGGCTTGGTGACAATTTCCACCAGCGGCACGCCGGCGCGGTTGTAGTCCACGAGGGAATACTCGGCGCCCTGGATGCGACCGGTGGCGCCGCCCATGTGCGTGAGCTTGCCGGCGTCCTCCTCCATGTGCGCGCGTTCGATTTCCACCCGGAACACTTCGCCGTCTTCCAGCTCAATGTCCAGGTAGCCGTCGTAGCAGATCGGGTCCTCGTACTGGGACGTCTGGAAGTTCTTCGGGGTGTCCGGGTAGAAGTAGTTCTTCCGGGCGAAGAAGCAGGATTCAGCGATCTTGCAGTTCAGCGCAAGCCCGATCATGATCGAGTACTCCACCGCCGACTTGTTAATCACTGGCAGCACGCCGGGCAGGCCCAGGTCCACCGGGGAAACGTTCGTGTTCGGCACGTCGCCGAACGCGTTCGGAGCCGCGGAGAACATCTTGGTCTTCGTGTTCAGCTCCACGTGGACCTCGAAGCCGAGGACCGGATCGTACTTCTCCATCGCCTCTTCGAAGGAGACCAGCTCTTGTGTTGCAGCCATTTACTTCACACCTCCGAGGACGGGAGCCTGGGCCAGCAGCGGGCCGCCCCATGTGGCTTCCAACAGGTTTTCGAGACCGGCGCCGGCACGGTACAGACGGGCGTCTTCACGGGCCGGTGCCAGGAACTGGATACCCACCGGGAGCCCGTCGGCCAGGCCGCCCGGTACTGAAATCCCCGGGACACCGGCCAGATTCGCCGGAATCGTGGCCACGTCGTTGAGGT
>NZ_JBNHHB010000441.1:0-1931 GCF_059091905.1 Arthrobacter sp. Dra40 | reverse complement strand
TGGGATTTGAACCCACGTTGGCTGTTACACCAAACAACATTTCGAGTGTTGCACCTTCGGCCGCTCGGACACGTCACCAACGCGTCAACTTTACCCGTAGTTGGCCCTGAGCCCCAAAACGCTCCCGTGGGAGTGCCGGACTGTCAGGGTTCCGGGGCGTCTAGGCCTGGGCGGTTGGGCGAGATGGGGTGGCTTACAGGCACCCAGCCACCCGAGAGAAGCGCTCAGTCTGCCGGCATCTCGCCGCGGTGGCTGGCGAAGAACCCGCGCAGCATGGCGGCCGACTCATCTGCCCGCACCTCCGGGTAGACCTCCACCCAGTGGTTCAGCCGGCGTTCGCGCAGGATGTCGAAGACGCTGCCGGCTGCACCGGCCTTCTCGTCCCAGGCACCGAAGACCACTGTCGGGATGCGGGCCAGCACAATGGCACCGGCGCACATCGCACACGGCTCCAAGGTGACCACCAGCGTGCAGCCTTCCAGCCGCCAGGTGCCGAGCTTCCGCGCCGCCTCCCGGATGGCCACCATCTCGGCATGGCCCGTGGGGTCGTGCAGCGCCTCCCGTTCGTTGCGTCCGGAACCCAGCACCTCGCCGTCGGGCCCCACTACCACCGCGCCGATGGGCACGTCGGAGGTGTCCAGCGCCAGGCGGGCCTGGTGCAGGGCATGACCCATCCACTGGTGGTGCTGCGGATCAATCGGGCCCATGGCTCCATTCTGGCAGGCCCGATGTTTGTCCCTGCTATCCGGGTGCCGGTAGTTTTGGGGGATGCGCGTACTCGAAGTGGACCATCCTCTTGTTGCCCACAAACTCACCGTTCTCCGCGACAAGACCACTCCGTCGCCCGTCTTCCGCCAGCTCACCGAAGAGCTGGTGACCCTGCTGGCCTATGAAGCCACCCGCGACGTCCGGACCGAACCGGTCGAAATCGAGACCCCGGTGACCCGGACCATCGGAACAGCTTTCACCAAGCCGACCCCGCTGGTGGTGCCGATCCTGCGCGCCGGCCTCGGCATGCTTGAGGGCATGACCAAGCTGGTGCCGACCGCCGAGGTGGGGTTCCTGGGCATGGCCCGCAACGAGGAAACCCTGGACGTCATTACCTACGCCGAGCGGCTCCCGGCCGACCTCACCGGGCGCCAGGTTTTCGTGCTGGACCCGATGCTGGCCACCGGCGGCACGCTGCGCGAATCGATCAAGTTCCTTTTCGCCCGGGGCGCCGCGGACGTGACCTGCATCTGCCTGCTCGCGGCCCCGGAAGGGCTGCAGGCGCTGCGCGACGAGCTCGAAGGTACGAACGTCTCCATCGTTGTCGCCTCCATCGACGAACGGCTGAACGAGAAGGCCTACATCGTCCCCGGCCTGGGCGACGCCGGCGACCGGCTCTACGGCGTGGCCGGCTGACCCACGTCAGGTCTACCGCCCGGCTGGCCTCACCGCGCCGGGCGGTGCCCCCGCCGTTACCTCGAAAATCAGGTGCGTCCACATGTTGGACGCCTTGCAAACGCAAGCGTGTTCGTCCTGGGATTCCAAGCGCCTGAGGTCGCGCCGCGTGCATGAATAAATATGCAGCACCGCCCGGCCCACGGCGCACGAATCTATAATTATTCACGGCCTTAAAAGTGATGTGCCGCACAAAAAGCTCCCAATATCTCACTATATGAGACAAGCAGGCTTATATTACTTGCACGTAAGCTTTGTTACGAGGAAACTCATGGATGTGAACAACACCGCAACAGCTTCTGCAGCCGCAGCCTTCACGTTCGGGACATATCCCGGCGGACTGACGGACTGTTGCCGAATGCAGGCCTAACTCACCACCCCTCGAGTTATTCAGGCAATTCAACTGTCCAATGGCGGGCGCCAGAAACACATCCCGTGCGGGCATGCCATGCATTCGCGCCGCGATGACGGCCATTCACACATGAGGT
>NZ_JBNHHB010000440.1:0-1958 GCF_059091905.1 Arthrobacter sp. Dra40 | reverse complement strand
TGGACAAGGGCAAGGAAGACGAACTGATCCTGGTCTTCGACCTCGGCGGCGGCACCTTCGACGTGTCCCTGCTTGAAGTCGGCAAGGACGAGGATGAATTTTCCACCATCCAGGTCCGCGCCACCTCCGGTGACAACCGTCTGGGCGGCGACGACTGGGACCAGCGGGTTGTCGACTACCTGCTGCAGCAGGCCAAGTCCAAGGGCGCGGACCTCTCCAAGGACAAGATCGCACTGCAGCGGCTGAAGGAAGCTGCCGAGCAGGCCAAGAAGGAACTGTCTTCGGCTTCCTCCACCAACATCTCCCTGCAGTACCTCTCCGTCACCCCGGAGGGCCCGGTCCACCTGGATGAGCACCTCAGCCGTGCCAAGTTCCAGGAACTCACCGCAGATCTGCTGGAGCGCACCAAGAAGCCGTTCCACGATGTGATCAAGGAAGCCGGCATCAAGGTCTCCGACATCGACCACATCGTGCTGGTCGGCGGTTCCACCCGCATGCCGGCCGTTGTTGAGCTGGTCAAGGAAATGGCCGGCGGCAAGGAGCCGAACAAGGGCGTGAACCCGGACGAGGTCGTGGCCGTGGGCGCCGCCCTGCAGGCCGGCGTCCTAAAGGGCGAGCGCAAGGACGTGCTGCTGATCGACGTCACGCCGCTGTCGCTGGGCATTGAGACCAAGGGCGGGGTGATGACCAAGCTGATCGAGCGCAACACCGCCATCCCGACCAAGCGGTCCGAAACCTTCACCACCGCGGATGACAACCAGCCCTCCGTGGCCATCCAGGTCTTCCAGGGCGAGCGCGAGTTCACCCGCGACAACAAGCCGCTGGGCACTTTTGAACTGACCGGCATCGCGCCGGCTCCGCGCGGCGTGCCGCAGGTCGAGGTCACCTTCGACATCGACGCCAACGGCATTGTGCACGTCTCCGCCAAGGACAAGGGCACCGGCGCAGAGCAGTCGATGACCATCACCGGCGGCACCGCGTTGTCCAAGGACGACATCGACCGCATGGTGCGCGAGGCAGAAGAGCACGCCGCCGAGGACAAGAAGCGCCGCGAGGCCGCCGACGTCCGCAACTCCGCCGAGCAGCTGGCCTACTCCGTCGACAAGCTGCTCGCCGACAACGACGACAAGCTGCCCGAGGAAGTCAAGACCGAGGTCAAGGCCGACGTCGACGCCCTGAAATCCGCCTTGGAAAAGCAGGACAACGACGACGAGGTGAAGGCCGCGTTCGAGAAGCTGCAGGCATCCCAGACCAAGCTGGGCGAGGCCATCTACTCGCAGGCACAGGCCTCCGGCGCAGCAGCCGGCGACGGTGCGCCTGCCGGTGATGGCGGCTCCGACGCAGGCTCGGGCGCAGCGGACGAGGACATCGTGGACGCCGAAGTGGTCGACGAAGACGAGAAGAAGTAACCATGGCCGAGAACGGTAACGAAGAAGAACACCAGTCAGAGCCGGTGAACTTCCGCGACAACCGCAAGATCGATCCGAAAACCGGAAAGGTCCGCGGTGCCGCCGGTGGAACCGGTGACGGCGGGCAGGCTGCGGGGGATGTCCCCGCAGCCGGCCAAGCCGCCAACGCAGATGCGCTGGCCCAGGCAGAGGAAATTCTGAACGGGGCCGAGGTGCCCGCAGGAGAATCTGTTGCCCAAGGGACCACGTCGCAGGAAGCCGAGGAGCTGAAGAACGATCTGCTCCGGCTGCAGGCGGAGTACGTGAACTACCGCAAGCGGGTGGAACGCGACCGCGCGGTGGCCGGGGAGATGGCCGTCGTCGGCGTGCTGAACTCGCTGCTGCCCGTCCTCGACGACATCGACGCGGCGCGCCAGCACGGCGATCTTGCGGACGGGCCGTTCGCGGCCATTGCCACCAAGCTGGACAACGTGCTCAAGACCTACGGGTTGGCCCGTATCGAGGAGACCGGCGTCGAGTTCGACCCGAACATCCACGAGGCCTTGATGC
>NZ_JBNHHB010000439.1:0-1978 GCF_059091905.1 Arthrobacter sp. Dra40 | reverse complement strand
ATAAAAAGGTCGCTTCAGATCCGGTTGTTATCGAGATGCAACCTTAAGGCCACGCGCCGTTGGGCGCGGAAATTTAGGGCGATGCCGGGCATCAAACCCTAAAAGCCCGGAACGACGGCGTTTCCCGCCGTTGCTGCGGGCGGGCCGCGTTCACAAAAGGTTGCCCGAGACAAGCTTCAGTTATCGGCGGCTAACTGACTTGTGTCCCGGCAATATGGCCTCGGCTGCTCTCCGCCTATCCGTTACGCTTGGCGCGCGAGAGTGCGGTGGCCGGAGTCCAGCCGCCTGGTCCAGCCCCTGGCGTCAAGGTGTTCGAGCAGCGGGACAGCCACGCGCCGGGTGGTCCCCAGGGCCAGGCGTGCCTCACTGGTCGTGAAGGGCTGCGGCAGGCGGGCCAATTCCCTCATCGCCAAGGCGGGCGCTTGCGGCAGCAGCACTATCCCGCCGTCAAGCCGCAGCAGGCGTCCGGTGCGCTCGGCGGCAGCGAGTTCCCGGGAGCCGAGCCCGAGAGCCCTGAGGTGCGGAGCTTCCGGGGCAGCGAAAGGTTCGGCCCGGAGGCGCTGCTCCACAGCGCGCACGGCTGCCTCGGCCGCACCAAGATTACGCTGTCCGGGCAGCCGGATGTATCCGCCGTTCTGTTCCAGGCCGGCCGCTCGGACGGCCGCGTCGAGCATGGCCTCCCCTGCCGGTCCCAGCACGTCCAGGGCGGCACCGCGGGACAGGCCGGCCGCCAACGGGTGCCGCTCCCCCAGCTCCTGCACCGCTGCCAGCAGCCGTCGTTGCCCGGCGTCGAAGACCGGCGCATGCACCCACCACCCACCGAACTCCCGCACATCGTCGGGAACCCTGCCCAGCGAACGAACACCCATCCGGCGCAAGTGGTCAACCCGGACAACACCCCGGCGGACCACTTCGATGAGCGCGTCGCCGCAGGCAGGCATGACCGCGAGGCTCTCGGCCCGTCTGGCGCTGTCCCCCCTGCGGTTTAACGCGGGCGGGTCAACGTCGAGGACCTGGGCTCCCGCCAGCACCGACCGGCTGCCTTCGGCCCGCAGCACCAGGCGGTCCCCGAGCGCCAACGGGAGGTGCCGCTCGAGGGCCAGTCGAGCGTGGTCCTCGTCGAACGGACGCAGGCGGCAGGGCACGGCCGCCGTGCCGACGTGGGCGACCAGATGCCGCGGCCCGTCGACGAACGCCAGACCCGTGGTGCGGCGGACATCGATGCTGTCCACGACCGGCCAACTATCCTCGGACACCAGGACGTCACCGCGTCGGAGATCGCCGGCGGCCATCGCGCCGCGCAGATTGACGCCCACCCGGTTGCAGGGGCCTATGGATGGAAGGGCCCTGTTGCGGCTGTGCAAACCCCGCACCGACACCGGCCGCATGCTGTCCTGGCCCAGGAGCTGCAAGCGGTCGCCTTCGGCCAGCCTGCCGGCTGTCAGGGTCCCGGTCACCACGGTTCCCGCACCGCTGATGGTAAAGGAACGGTCGATCCACAGCCGCACCCGGGCCGAGGGGTCCGGACCGGGCATTGACGCCAACGTCTGATCCAGCAGGCGGCGCAATTCGTCAAGTCCTGTCCCGGTGACCGCAGACACGGTGACTGCCGGCGCGTCGCGCAGTCCGGTGCCGGCCAGCTCCGCCCGGACACGGGCCAGAACCTCCTCGGCCCTGTCCGGGGCGCGGTCATGGCGGGTCAACACCACCACCCCGTGGTTGATGCCAAACGCCGCGACTGCGTCGCGGTGGTCGCTGGATTGTGCCTGCCAGCCTTCGTCCACGGCGACGACGAAACACACGGCGGGAACGGGACCGAGTCCGGCCAGCATGTTCCCGAGGAAACGCTCGTGCCCGGGCACGTCCACGAACGCTACGTCCCTGCCCGACGGGAGCCCGGTCCACGCAAAACCCAGGTCGATGGTCAACCCGCGGCGCCGCTCTTCGGCCCACCGGTCGGGCTCCATGCCGGTGAGAG
>NZ_JBNHHB010000438.1:0-1997 GCF_059091905.1 Arthrobacter sp. Dra40 | reverse complement strand
TTGCTGCTGGCCGGCGGCGCCGCCCTGGTGTGGCGGCGCCGGTCGCCGCTGCTGGTGCTGGCTGTCATCGCCCTGGTGGATTTTCTGATCGTGGTACTGACCAGTACCGGCAGCGGCTCCTTTGCCATGTGGTTCGCCGTCTACACGGTGGCCACCACCCGGCCGGCCGTCCGGGCCATCGTGGCAGCAGTCCTCGCCGCCGTGCCTATGCTGGTGGGGATGGGCGTCCGGATGCCGCCGGAGATCGTCAAGCAGATCGCCCTCGGGGAGGTCCCGAGCTACGTTGGGCTGGTCACCGGCCTGGTGCTGGTTTTGGCCAACGTCATCGCCGCGGGCATCGGCGTTACGGTGCGCCGCGACCGGCTCCATGACGCCGAACTCCAGGCCTGGGCGGCCGACAACGCCCGGCTGGCGTCGGCGACCGAACGCACCCGGATTGCCCGCGAGATGCACGACGTGGTGGCGCATTCGCTCTCGGTGATGATCGCGCTCTCGGATGGCGCCGCCGTCGTCGCGCGCAAGGACCCGGAACGTGCCGGCGAGGTCCTGGACCAGCTCTCGGCGACCGGCCGGTCGGCGCTGGCTGACATGCGCAGGGTGCTGGGGGTGTTGCGCAGCGAGAATGGTACCGACGCGGCCCCGCTGGTGCCGGTCCCGTCCGGGGACCAGCTGTCCGGGCTGCTGGACGGTTTCCGTGCGGCCGGCTTGCCGCTGCGCACGGTCATGGCGGGGCCGGCTCTGCCGGACGACCAGAATTTCCGGCTCAGCGTGTTCCGCATTGTGCAGGAGTCGCTGACCAACGTGCTGCGCTACGCCAAAGGCGTGTCCAGGGTGGACGTTGCGTTAATCCGCGACGGCGATGCCATCCACATCACGGTGGCCGACGACGGCCGGCAGGATGGGGCGGCTGATTCACTGGGCACCGGCCAAGGCCTGCATGGCATGCGCGAGCGGGCCGCCATCTACGGCGGCCACGTTGCCGCCGGTCCGCGGTCCGGCGGTGGTTGGATGGTGGAGGCAACCCTGTATTGGCCCGGAGAGGAAAACAAGAGTGTCTGACAGCGCGGATGGGAGCCCGGCCGGGCCGGTGAAA
This sequence comes from Arthrobacter sp. Dra40, assembly GCF_059091905.1. NCBI lineage: Bacteria > Bacillati > Actinomycetota > Actinomycetes > Micrococcales > Micrococcaceae > Arthrobacter > Arthrobacter sp. Dra40. The sequence continues at coordinate 904 of NZ_JBNHHB010000438.1, read as the reverse complement.
GTGCTGCTGGTGGACGACCAGCCGCTGCTGCGGATGGGCTTCAAGCTCATTCTGGAGGGCGAGGACGACGTCGCCGTGGTGGGGGAGGCGTCCGACGGGGCCGAGGCCCTGGAGTCGGCGCGTGCACTGTCCCCCGACGTGGTGCTGATGGACGTCCGGATGCCGGTGATGGACGGGATCGAAGCAACCCGGCAAATCGTGTCCGCCGGGCTGTGCGCACGGGTGATCATCCTGACAACGTTCGACCTGGACGAGTATGCCTTCGCCGGACTGCAGGCAGGCGCCAGCGCCTTTTTGCTGAAGGACGTGGCACCTGCCGAGCTGGTCCAGGCGGTGCGCCTGGTCTCCAGCGGCGACGCCGTGGTGGCTCCGCGGGTGACGGCGCGCCTGCTGGAAACCTACGTGCGCGGCCTGGCTCCCGGCGGCAGCCCGGCGGCGCCGCCTCAGCGCGACCCCTTGCTGGATGACCTGACGCCCCGGGAACTGGAAGTCCTGGGGACCATCGCCGAGGGGCTCTCCAACGCCGAGATTGCGCACCGGTTCTTCCTCTCGGAAGCCACCGTGAAAACCCACGTCCGGAGGATCCTGGCCAAGCTGCACCTGCGCGACCGGGTGCAGGCCGTGGTGTACGCCTACGAGACCGGACTGGTGGTGCCCAGCCAGGGGCTGGACTACTGACGCAGGCCGCAGCCGCCGATTCACGGGCCCGGACCGGCGTCCGGTACCATTGATAAGTCTGTGCTGTCAGCGTCAGCTGGCATTTCCCTGTGAGAATAGCCAAAACACACGGAAGTCGCCGCGCGGTGTCAGGCAGGCAACGCAACAGAACCTCCTGTTACGGAAAGACCGTGACCGCTTAGCCCGAAGGAGGTGGGTTCACAATGCGTGCTTATGAACTGATGGT
>NZ_JBNHHB010000437.1:0-1998 GCF_059091905.1 Arthrobacter sp. Dra40 | reverse complement strand
ACTAGCGGGTGGTTGCCGCCCGGACAAAGATAAAGTGTGGCGAGAGGAGTCCTGTTATGAGTAATGTGGACAGCTTCGGTTCCAAAGGCGTCTTGAATGTCGCCGGGACCGAATATGAAATTTTCCGGCTGAGTTCCGTAGAAGGTGCCGAGAGCCTTCCGTTCAGCCTCAAGGTCCTGTTGGAGAACCTGCTCCGCACCGAAGACGGTGCGAACATCACGGCGGACCACGTCCGCGCACTGGCCGGCTGGGATCCCGATGCCCAGCCGAATACCGAAATCCAGTTCACCCCCGCCCGCGTCATCATGCAGGACTTCACTGGTGTTCCGTGTGTCGTTGACCTGGCCACCATGCGGGAGGCCGTCAAGGACCTCGGCGGCGACCCGAAGCGCGTCAACCCGCTCGCCCCGGCCGAGCTGGTCATCGACCACTCGGTCCAAATCGACGTCTTCGGCAACTCCAGCGCGCTCGAACGCAACATGGAGATTGAATACCAGCGCAACGGGGAGCGCTACCAGTTCCTGCGCTGGGGCCAGACCGCGTTCGAAGACTTCAAGGTCGTCCCGCCGGGAACCGGCATTGTGCACCAGGTCAACATCGAGTACCTGGCCCGTACAGTCATGACCCGCGAGGTCGACGGCAAGCTGCGCGCTTACCCCGACACCCTGGTGGGCACCGACTCGCACACCACCATGGTCAACGGCCTGGGCGTGCTGGGCTGGGGCGTGGGCGGCATCGAGGCTGAGGCCGCCATGCTCGGCCAGCCTGTCTCCATGCTTATTCCGCGCGTTGTCGGCTTCAAGCTCATCGGCTCCATCCCGGCCGGCGCGACCGCCACCGACGTGGTGCTGACCATCACCGAAATGCTGCGCAAGCACGGCGTGGTGGGCAAGTTCGTCGAGTTCTACGGCGAAGGCGTGGCAGCGGTGCCGCTGGCCAACCGCGCCACCATCGGCAACATGAGCCCGGAGTTCGGCTCCACGGCTGCCATGTTCCCGATCGACGACGTCACCCTGGACTACCTGCGGCTCACCGGCCGCTCCGAGGAAAACGTCGCCCTGGTCGAGGCGTACACCAAGGAACAGGGCCTCTGGCACGATCCGTCCCGCGAACTGAAGTTCTCGGAATACCTCGAGCTGGACCTGTCCACCGTGGTTCCGTCCATCGCCGGCCCCAAGCGTCCGCAGGACCGCATTTCCCTGACCTCCGCCAAGAGCCAGTTCCGCAAGGACCTGCAGAACTACGTTGCCACCGGCAACGAGGACGCCTTGGACGAGGCCCTCGAAGAGTCCTTCCCGGCGTCCGACGTCCCGGCCATGACCTCCACGGTCCGCCACACCGCTGCTGCTGCTCAAGCCGGCGCTGCCCAGGCCAACGAGCGACCCTCCGGGGGTTCGGCCTCACAGGGACGCCACGTCGCCCTGCCCAGCGACGGCCGCACCTCCAAGCGGGTCCACGTCACCATGGAAGACGGGCGCGAGTTCGAGCTGGACCACGGCGCGGTGTCGATTGCATCGATCACTTCCTGCACCAACACGTCCAACCCGTCGGTCATGCTGGCCGCGGCCGTGCTGGCCCGCAACGCCGTGGAAAAGGGCCTGGCCTCCAAGCCCTGGGTCAAGACCTCCATCGCCCCGGGCTCCAAGGTGGTCACGGACTACTACGAAGAGTCCGGCCTGATCCCGTACCTGGAGAAGCTTGGCTTCTTCGTGGTCGGCTATGGCTGCGCCACCTGCATCGGTAACTCCGGGCCGCTGGAGCCGGAAATCTCGCAGGCCATCCAGGACAACGACCTGTCGATCACCTCGGTGCTGTCGGGCAACCGCAACTTCGAAGGCCGGATCAACCCGGACGTCAAGATGAACTACCTGGCGTCCCCGCCGCTGGTCGTCGCCTACGCCCTGGCCGGCACCATGGACTTCGACTTCGAGAAGCAGCCGCTGGGCCAGGACCCGGAAGGCAACGACGTGTTCCTGAAGGACATCTGGCCGAACCCGG
>NZ_JBNHHB010000436.1:0-2003 GCF_059091905.1 Arthrobacter sp. Dra40 | reverse complement strand
AGTTCGACACCATCGCCGAGCTGAAGGAAGACCTGGCCAAGCAGGCCGCCGACGCCAAGGTCATGGAGCAGGGCATCGAGGCCCGCGACAAGGTGCTGGACAAGCTCATGGAGCTCGTTGAGGTTCCCGTGCCGGATTCCGTCGTCGAAGAGCAGATGGAACAGCACTTCCGCCCGGAGAACAGCCACGGTGAAGACCACGACACCGAGGAACACCGCGCCGAGGTCCGCGAGAACACTGCGAAGGCCTTCCAAAACGAGATCGTGCTGGACGCCGTGGCCGACAAGGAAGAGCTGGGCGTCAGCCAGGCCGAACTGATCGACTACATCGTCTCCTCTGCCGGCCAGTACGGCATGGACCCGAACCAGTTTGCGCAGCTGCTGGACCAGTCCGGCCAGGTCGGCATGATGGTGGGCGAGGTCCGCCGCCGCAAGGCCCTGGCCAAGGTGCTGGAGCTGGCCAAGGTCACCGACTCCAACGGCAACGAGGTGGACCTGAGCGACTTCGTCCGCCCCGCCGGCGAGGAAGAGCCGAGCATCGAGGACATGATCCAGGCTGCCGAAGCTGGCAGCGCAGAGAGCGCAGAGAGCGGCGACGAAGCCGAAGCAGACGCCGCCGACACCGAGTCGATGGAGGACACCGACGCTGCCGAAGAGGCCGCCGAGGAAGCTCCGGCCACAGAAGCAGACAAGAAGTAGGCACCACACTGCCCCAGGACGGACCGCCGGATTCCCATAAGGGACCGGCGGTCCGCCGCTTTAACTCCCGCGCACGACGGCGGTGCCCGGCTCCTGCGCGCAGGTTTCGTTGCGTCTGTAGCGGCGGCGGTGTCGGTGGAGCCCGGTCCGCCGCTGGCGGGTGTGCCCCCTCCGAAGGCAGGCTCCGCCGTCGTTATTTCTGCCGGAGGCAGAGCGCTTTCCCGCGCCATCACAGGCCTGATGCGCCGTCAGCGAACAGCGCGCCGTGCGGGAGGAATCGGGCAGCGGAACACGTTACTGTCCAAGTAGGTAAACGACCTTAGGGCCACCGGCGACGGTACCGCCCGGGGAAGAAGCGAGAGGTATTTCAGCATGTCGAATGAATCCGCCACTCCGAGAATGGCTTCGGTCGAAGCGGCCAGCCGCGAAGACTACATCTACAACCGCCTGCTCAAAGAGCGCATCATCTGGTTGGGCTCCGAGGTTCGCGACGAGAACGCCAACGCCATTTGCTCCCAGCTGCTGCTGCTCTCGGCCGAGGACCCGGAGAAGGACATCTACCTCTACATCAACTCGCCCGGCGGGTCGGTGACCGCAGGCATGGCCATCTACGACACCATGAAGTTCATCCCGAACGACGTGGTGACCGTGGCCACCGGCCTGGCGGCCTCCATGGGCCAGTTCCTGCTCTCCTCGGGCACCAAGGGCAAGCGCTATGCCACCCCGCACGCACGGATCCTGATGCACCAGCCCTCCGGCGGCATCGGCGGCACGGCATCCGACATCAAGATCCAGGCCGAGCTGATCCTGCACATGAAGCAGGTCATGGCCGAACTGACCGCCGAGCAGACCGGCCAGTCGGTGGAGCAGATCCTGATCGACAACGACCGCGACAAGTGGTTTACGGCCGAGGAAGGCCTGGCCTACGGCTTCTTCGACAAGATTTCGGCCCACGCCGGCGGCGTTTCCGGCGGCGGCGGGACCCAGGGCGGCTCCGCCTCCCAGGAATCCTGAGCCAGCGCCACCGACCCGAATACAAGCAGGAGAATCTCATGGACTACAACTTCGGTGCCGCTGCCGGCGGTTTCGCCGCCAACATGCCGCAGAACCGCTATGTGCTGCCCCAGTTCGAGGAGCGCACGCCCTACGGCTTCAAGCGCCAGGACCCCTACACCAAGCTGTTCGAGGACCGGATCATCTTCCTAGGCGTCCAGGTGGACGACGCCTCGGCCGACGACGTCATGGCCCAGCTGCTGGTGCTCGAGTCGACGGACCCGGACCGCGACATCACCATCTACATCAACT
>NZ_JBNHHB010000435.1:0-2003 GCF_059091905.1 Arthrobacter sp. Dra40 | reverse complement strand
GCGGTTCCGCCCGGCTCCAGGCCCCAATGAACGACGGCGGCCGGCGCACCTTCCGAAGGAAGATCCGCCGGCCGCCGCGGTGCTTTCACGGGCCAACAGGACGCCGTCGTGCTCCCGGGGACCGGCCGCCGCCCGTGCTTTCGCAGCTCACTCCGCTACCGGAAGCGCGCGGTCGTTGGCATAGCTGACGCCCAGCTGGGCGCGGACGCCGTCAAAGAGGCGCATGGTGTCAACGGTGTCCGCCCACGGCATGGTGGCGCTCTGCAGCAGTCCGGACTGGATGCAGCGGGTGACTTCGCGCAGCTCGAAGACGTAGCCATGGCCGATTTTGGGGAACGTTTCCACCCGGAGCTCGCCCAGGTGCGGTTGGACTGCCAGCTCGGTGGGATGGTGCAGCGGCGCGTTGCTCCTCAGCCAGCCGCCGGTGCAGGCCACGGTGGCCGTGCGCGGCGACGCGGCCTGCAAGGAACACGCCAGCTGCGCCTGGGCGCCCGAGCCATAGCTGAGCGTCATGGCGTTCTGGGCGTCCACGCCATCGTCATTGACGAAGCCGGTGGCCGAGACCGTCTGCGGGAAGCCCAGCGCCCCGAGCGCCCAGGTCAGGGGATAGACGGCCAGGTCCAGCAGGGCACCGCCGCCGGCTGCCGGATTCCAGAGCCGAGCGGCCGGATCATAAAGCGCCGGGAACCCCACGTCAGCCTGCACCCAGCGGACCTCGCCGAGCTCGCCGGACGCGAGAATTTCCCACGCACGGTTGATGATCGGCAGGAACCGGGTCCAGACCGCCTCCATCAGGAACAGCCCCCGGGCGGCTGCAAGTTCGGTCAGTTCCAGTGCTTCCCGAGCGTTGATGGTCAGGGACTTTTCACACAGCACATGCTTGCCGGCCTCCAGCGCGCGCCGGGCGATCTCGTAATGCTGGCCGTGCGGCGTGGCCACATAGACCACGTCCACCTCCGCGTCGGCAAAGAGCTGGTCGAAGCCTTTGCCGGCACCGTCGTCGTAATAGGACGTGGCAAAGCCGAAACGGCGCTGGAAGGCGACCGCGTTGCTTTGGTTCCGAGAGCTCACCGCGTGCAGTACGGCATCCTGGAGCCGTGCGATGTCCTCGGCGACACGGGTGGCGATGGCCCCGGTGGACACCACACCCCAGCGCAGCGGCCGGCCGGTGGCCGCGAGGGGGCTTGGCGCTCCGGGCAGGGCGCAGGGCGGTGTCACGATGCGGGGAAGTTCGGCCATGGGTCCATCTTGGCGGCCGTGGGATGCGACGTCCATGGGCAACATTGCACGGTTGTCCGGCCCCGTGCGGCGTTTGTGCGCCCTACCGGTGCCGCCCTATCAATGGTACAAAGTAAGCAGGCTCAGTAATTCGCTACAACGAGGAGGAGCCCCAGCATGGACACAGGAACGATCATCGGAATCGTCATCGCAGTAGTTGTACTCCTGATCATCATCGGAGTCATTGTCTTCTTTGCGCAGAAGCGCAACAGCAAGCGGAAGCTCGAAGAGCAGGAAGAAAACCGCAGGCAGGCGGCGGAAATGCGGCAAGGCGCGCAGGTTTCCTCGGTGGAAGCGCGCGAACGGGAAGCAGACGCGATGCAGGCCCAGGCCGATGCCCAGCGGGCGGATGCCGAGGCGCAGCGGGCGCAGATCGAAGCGGACCGCCTGCGCCAGGACGCCGAGCAGCGCCAGGCCGACGCGCAGGGAATCCGCCGCGAGAGCGAGGAGCAGTTGCGCAAGGCCGACGATCTGGACCCGGACGTCAACACCAAGGACGGGGACGTACGCCCGGACCGCCACAACGACGGCGGAGCCCATCGTGGCGATGCCGGCGCCGAGCGCGGTGCCGACCCGGCTGCGGTCCAGGCGGACGAGGCCGGCCGGCATGCCGACGATGCCCGGTACACCGATGGGCCCCGCCGCGGCGAGGGCGGCAGCCACAACATCTAGGCGAAAGCAGGCCGCAGCGCCTGGAGCGGCCATCACTCAGGGTTCACCCCTTC
>NZ_JBNHHB010000434.1:0-2009 GCF_059091905.1 Arthrobacter sp. Dra40 | reverse complement strand
GGTAGGAGGACTTGATCGGACGCGGGATGATCTCGCCCTTCGGGTTGGCCACCAGACCACGGATACCGGCGATCTGCCGGACCTGCAGCCAGTTGCCACGGGCACCGGAGGACACCATGCGGTTGATGGTGTTCTCCTTGGTCAGGTTCTTCCGCATTGCGTCGGCAACCTCGTTGGTCGCCTTGTTCCAGATGTCGATCAGTTCCTGGCGCCGTTCGTCGTCGGCAATCAGGCCCTTGTTGTACTGGGTTTCAACGCGGGCGGCCTGGGTCTCGTAGCCCTCCATGATGGCGGCCTTTTCAGCCGGCGCAGCGATGTCGGAGATCGCCACGGTCACGCCGGAACGGGTCGCCCAGTAGAACCCGGCGTCCTTGAGGTTGTCCAGCGTCGCCGCGGTGACGACCTTCGGGTAGCGCTCGGCCAGATCGTTCACGATCGCCGAGAGCTGGCCCTTGTCCGCCACGCGCTCCACCCAGGGGTAATCATCGGGCAGCGTGTCGTTGAAGATGACCTGGCCGAGCGAAGTTTCGATCAGCGCTTCCTGGCCCTCTTCCCAGCCTTCCGGTGCCGGCTGGTCCGGGCCTGGCACGAAGCCGGGCACGCGGATCTTGACGACGGAATTCAGGTGCAGCTCGCCGGCGTCGTGGGCCATGATGGCTTCGGCCGGGCTGCTGAAGACACGGCCTTCGCCTTCCCCGCCTTCACGCTTGGTGGTCAGGTGGTGCAGACCGATGATCATGTCCTGCGAGGGCAGGGTGACCGGGCGTCCGTCCGAGGGCTTGAGGATGTTGTTCGAGGAGAGCATCAGGATGCGCGCCTCGGCCTGGGCCTCAGGGCTCAGCGGAAGGTGCACGGCCATCTGGTCGCCGTCGAAGTCGGCGTTGAACGCACCACAAACCAGCGGGTGCAGCTGCAGTGCCTTGCCTTCAACCAGCTGCGGCTCGAACGCCTGGATGCCCAGACGGTGCAGGGTTGGTGCACGGTTTAGCAGCACCGGGTGTTCGGTGATGATCTCTTCGAGCACGTCCCACACCTGCGGGCGGAAGCGCTCCACCATCCGCTTGGCGCTCTTGATGTTCTGCGCGTGGTTAAGGTCCACCAGGCGCTTCATCACGAAGGGCTTGAACAGCTCCAGTGCCATCTGCTTGGGCAGGCCACACTGGTGCAGCTTCAGCTGCGGGCCGACCACGATGACCGAACGGCCGGAGTAGTCGACGCGCTTGCCCAGCAGGTTCTGGCGGAAGCGGCCTTGCTTGCCCTTGAGCATGTCGGAGAGCGACTTCAGCGGACGGTTGCCCGGTCCGGTGACCGGACGGCCGCGGCGGCCGTTGTCGAACAGCGAGTCCACAGCTTCCTGCAGCATGCGCTTTTCGTTGTTAACGATGATCTCCGGCGCGCCCAGATCCAGCAGCCGCTTGAGGCGGTTGTTGCGGTTGATCACGCGGCGGTACAGGTCGTTCAGGTCGGAGGTAGCGAAGCGGCCACCGTCCAGCTGCACCATCGGGCGAAGCTCCGGCGGGATCACCGGAACGGCGTCCAGCACCATGCCCAGCGGCGAGTTGGTGGTCGTCAGGAAAGCGTTGACGACCTTCAGCCGCTTCAGGGCGCGGGTCTTGCGCTGGCCCTTGCCGTTCTTAATGATGTCGCGCAGGGATTCGGCCTCGGCGGCCATGTCGAAGTTCTCAAGGCGGTTCTTGATGGCTTCGGCACCCATGGCACCTTCGAAGTACAGGCCGTAGCGGTCGCGCAGCTCGCGGTACAGGCCCTCGTCGCCTTCAAGGTCGGCGACCTTGAGGTTCTTGAAGCGGTCCCAGACCATGTCGAGGCGCTCGATTTCGGCGTCGGCGCGCTTGCGCACGTTGGCCATCTGGCGGTCGGCGGAGTCGCGGGCCTTCTTCTTCTCGGCGGCCTTGGCGCCCTCGCCTTCCAGGCGGGCCAGCTCGTCCTCGAGGTCCTTGGCGATCGCCGCGATGTCCGAATCGCGGGTATCGGCCAGCTGCTTCTTCTCC
>NZ_JBNHHB010000433.1:0-2015 GCF_059091905.1 Arthrobacter sp. Dra40 | reverse complement strand
GTTCCGGGCCTTCTGTTCCTGCACTGCGTCAACGCAGTCCGGGTCAACGCAGTCCGGACTAAAAGACCGGCCTGCGCGGGACAGAACTACCGCTGGCGGGACAGCGCCCCGGCCACCAGGAACGCCATTTCCAGGGACTGCATGTGGTTCAGCCGCGGGTCGCAGACGGACTCGTAGCGGTCCAGGAAGGCGTTCTGGTCGATAGGATCGGCGCCACCTAGGCACTCAGCGACATCGTCTCCGGTCATTTCCACGTGCAGCCCGCCCGGGAACGTGCCCAGCTCGTGGTGCACATCAAAGAAGCCGCGTACTTCCTCAATGACGTCGTCGAAGTTCCGGGTCTTGTAGCCGTTCGGCGAGGTCACCGTGTTGCCGTGCATGGGGTCGGTGACCCACAGCACCTTGGCACCGCTCTCGGTGACCCGCTTGACCAGCTCCGGCAGCTTGTGGCGGATGTTCCCGGCACCCATCCGGGTGATGAAGGTCAGCCTGCCCGGCTCGCGCTGCGGATCCAGCTTGTCGATCAGCCGCAGCGCGTCATCGCCGGAGGTCGTCGGACCCAACTTGACGCCGATGGGGTTGCGCACCCTGGAGAGGAAATCCACGTGTGCCCCGTCCAGCTGGCGGGTGCGTTCGCCGATCCAGAGAAAGTGCCCGGAGGTGTTGTAGGGCAGCCCGGTGCGCGAATCTATGCGGGTCAGCGCCCGCTCGTAGTCCAGCACCAGGGCTTCGTGGCTGGCGAAAAACTCGACCCGCTTGAGTGCGTCGAAGTCGGCGCCGCAGGCGTCCATGAATTTAACGGCCCGGTCGATTTCCCGGGCGAGCGACTCGTAGCGCGAATGTGCCGGATTGGCTGTGAAGCCCTTGTTCCAGTGGTGGACCAGGCGCAGGTCGGCGAAACCGCCCTGGGTGAAAGCACGGATGAGGTTCAGCGTGGACGCCGACGTGTGGTACGCCTGCACCATCCGGCTGGCATCGTGGGCCCGGGACTCGGGAGTGAAGTCGAAGCCATTGACCATGTCGCCGCGGTAGGCCGGAAGGGTCACCCCTTCACGGGTCTCGTCGTTGGACGAGCGGGGCTTGGCAAACTGGCCGGCCATCCGGCCCATCTTGATCACGGGCAACGAGGCGCCGTACGTGAGCACCACCGCCATCTGCAGGATCGTCTTGACCCGGGCGCTGATCTTGTCGGCCGTGGCAGCGCCGAAAGTTTCGGCACAGTCCCCGCCCTGGAGCAGGAAGGCCTTGCCATCGGCGGCCTGCGCCAGGCGTTCCCGCAGGACGTCGACTTCGCCGGCGAAGACCAGCGGCGGCAGGGTGTTCAGCTCGGCCACGGAGGACGCGTAGACCGCGGGGTCGTGCCACGTGGGCTGCTGCACCACCGGCAGCTGGCGCCAGTCATCCAGACCGGGGTAGTCGGCCGCTGTCGGCAGCTGGTCAGGAACGGAAGCCATGAGGGTTGTATCGGTCACCCTTCAATCGTAGACCCGCGGCTTCCGAGGCTTCACTTGATGAAGTCACGCGCTACCGCTGGGCCGTCACATTCCGGTGGTGTCAATGCCTGCCGTTTGTGCTGGGTTTCGGAGTGGCTCCCCCTGTGTCTGCAAGCCCGGCGGTCTCCTGTCCTGGCGCCGCGGTTCCGCGGTCCGCCCCGCCGTGCCCGGCGCCGCCGTCAGGATCCGTACCGGAGGATGGGGCGGAGGGGTTTTCGGCGGCGGCCTGGCCGTCGGCGGCGTGCTGAAGCTCTTCTGCTTCGGCAGGGCCGGGGCTCTCGGCAGGGCCGGGGCCGCCGATGACGGTGATGGCTCCGGGCACCTTGGTCCGCGGCGGTTCCGGGTGCTCCGGTTGCTCCGGCGGCAGGCCGACGGCAGGATTGCGCTGGGTCTCCGTTTTGGCCGGCTTGCGCACGGCCAGCCGTGCCTTGACCGTGCTGGCGTACGAATCGACATATTCCTGGCCGGAGAGCCGCATGATCTCGTACATGATCTCGTCGGTGACCGAGCGCTGGATGAACC
>NZ_JBNHHB010000432.1:0-2043 GCF_059091905.1 Arthrobacter sp. Dra40 | reverse complement strand
GAAGAAAGTCCACAGAGCAGCACTGAGAAAGAGAGCGGAGACGCCATGGCGGGACAGAAAATCCGCATCCGTCTGAAGTCATATGACCATGAGGTCATTGATGTTTCAGCACGGAAGATCGTTGAGACGGTCACGCGTGCAGGCGCAACGGTAGTCGGCCCCGTGCCGCTGCCCACCGAGAAGAACGTGTACTGCGTTATCCGGTCGCCGCACAAGTACAAGGACAGCCGGGAGCACTTTGAAATGCGCACCCACAAACGGCTGATCGACATTATCGATCCCACGCCGAAGGCCGTCGACTCGCTGATGCGGCTCGACCTGCCGGCGGACGTGAACATCGAAATCAAGCTGTAGGGGAGTGCGGATTCATATGTCTACCACTACACGCCAAGTAAAAGGCCTGCTGGGCACCAAGCTCGGCATGACCCAGGTCTGGGACGAGGACAACCGTCTCATCCCGGTCACCGTCGTCAAGGCTGACTCCAACGTCATCACCCAGCTGCGCTCTGCGGACGTCGACGGCTACACCGCCGTCCAGATCGGCTTCGGCCAGATCGACCCGCGCAAGGTGACCAAGCCGCTGGCCGGCCACTTCGAGAAGGCCGGGGTTACCCCGCGCCGCCACGTGGTCGAGCTGCGCACCGCCGATGCCGCCTCTTACGAGCTGGGTCAGGAACTCTCTGTGGAGCTGTTCGAGACCGGCCAGAAGGTCGACGTCGTCGGAACCAGCAAGGGTAAGGGTTTCGCCGGTGTGATGAAGCGTCACGGCTTCTCCGGCGTGGGCGCCTCGCACGGCGCACACAAGAACCACCGCAAGCCCGGTTCCATTGGTGGCGCGTCCACTCCGGGCCGCGTTTTCAAGGGCCTGCGGATGGCCGGCCGCATGGGTGCCGTCCGCCACACCACGCTGAACCTGACCGTTCACGCCGTGGACACTGAGAACTCGCTGCTCTTGATCAAGGGTGCCGTTCCCGGTGCCCGCGGCTCGGTCGTTCTCGTCCGTTCCGCTGTGAAGGGAGCCTAGTTCAATGGCTAACACGCTCAAGGTTGACCTGCCTGCAGAGATCTTCGACGTCCAGACCAACGTGCCGCTGCTGCACCAGGTCGTCGTCGCACAGCTCGCTGCTGCCCGTCAGGGAACCCACAAGACCAAGACCCGCGCCGAGGTTTCCGGTGCCGGCCGCAAGCCGTTCAAGCAGAAGGGCACCGGCCGCGCCCGCCAGGGCTCGATCCGCGCTCCGCACATGACCGGCGGCGGCGTGGTGCACGGCCCGACCCCGCGCGACTACAGCCAGCGCACCCCCAAGAAGATGAAGGCTGCTGCCCTGCGCGGCGCCCTGTCCGACCGGGCACGCAACGGCCGCATCCACGTCGTGGATGCACTGGTTGCCGGCGACAAGCCGTCCACCAAGGCTGTTACCGAGACTCTGCGCGCCATCACCGATCGCAAGAACCTGCTCGTAGCCATCGAGCGCGCCAACGATGTTGCGGCCCTGAGCCTGCGCAACATCGAGGGTGTTCACACCATCTACGTGGATCAGCTGAACACCTACGACGTGCTGGTTTCCGACGACGTGGTCTTCACCCAGGCCGCCTACGAGGCATTCGTCGCAGACAAGACTGCAGCTAAAGCAACTGCCAAGGAGGACGCCAAGTGAGCGCGACCACCACAAAAGATCCCCGCGACGTGATTATTGCTCCCGTCGTTTCGGAGAAGAGCTACGGCCTGATCGACGAAGGTAAGTACACCTTCTTCGTCGACCCGCGCTCTAACAAGACCGAGATCAAGCTGGCCGTGGAGAAGATTTTCTCCGTCAAGGTCGACTCGATCAACACCATCAACCGTGCCGGTAAGCGCAAGCGGACCAAGTTCGGATGGGGACAGCGCAAGGACACCAAGCGCGCCATTGTCACCCTGAAGGAAGGCACAATTGACATCTTCGGCGGTCCGCTTTCTTAAGCGGAGACCACTTTAACGAGGAATTGAACTATGGGAATCCGTAAATACAAGCCGACTACACCGGGCCGTCGCGGCTCGAGCGT
>NZ_JBNHHB010000431.1:0-2064 GCF_059091905.1 Arthrobacter sp. Dra40 | reverse complement strand
GCCGCCCAGCGCCGGAGGAGGGATGACCGATGGGCATCATCGTGGCCAACATGTTCCTCACCCTCGACGGCGTGTACCAGGCGCCGGGCGCGGTCGAGGAGGACCAAGAGGGCGGCTTCGACTATGGCGGCTGGCAGGCGCCGTTCTTTGACGACGAATCCGGGGAAGAGATGGTCTCCGTCATCGAGCGCATTGACGCGCTGCTGCTCGGACGGAAGACGTACGACATCTTCGCGGCCTATTGGCCGAAGGCGGGCGACGACTCTCCGATCGCCGCAAAGTTCAACGCGGCGCCGAAGTACGTCGTGTCCACCAAGCTCACCGACCCGTCCTGGGCTGGCACCACCGTATTACCCAATGCGATGGCGGCCGCGCACCTGCGCGAACGGCACGACGAGGTGCACCTGTTCGGCAGCGGCGATCTGCTGCAGTCACTGTTCACCGAGGACGTGGTGGACCGCCTCAACCTCTGGCTGTATCCGCTCACGGTGGGCAGCGGGAAGCGGCTCTTTGGCTCCGGCACGATTCCGGCGTCGTTCCGCCTGGTCGGCCCGGCCCGCACCTTCGACAAGGGGGCGGTGGCGCTGGTCTACGAGCGTGCCGGTGAGGTCGAGACAGGCAACATCGACGAGGTCGAGGCGCGCAGGAGCGCGGGCGGCTGACAGCGGGCGCAGCGGCTGATAGCGACGGCAACGGCTGACAGCCAAGGCAACGACTGACAGCGGCGCGGCCTAGCGGGTATCCAGGTCCTCGAACACCAGGAACGTCTGGGTGTCCAGGATGCCGGGCATGGACTGGATCTGGTCGAAGATGACCCGGCGCAGGTCCACGTTGTCCACGGCACGGACCAGCAGGATGACGTCGAAGTTCCCGCCGACCAACGCGATGTGGTGCACCTCGGGGATGGCGCGCAGGGCCTCGCGCAGCTCGCGCCAGGAGTGCTGGCGCAGCTTCAGGGTCACGTAGGCGGACGCCTTCAACCCGGCCTTGATCGGATCCACCAACGCCGTGAACTTGGTCAGCACGCCGGCCTCGGTCAGCCGCGAGATGCGCGAGTAGGCGTGCGCACGGGAGATGTGCACATTCTCGGCCACCGCGGTCACTGACAACCGGCCGTCCCGCGTCAGTTCCGCCAAAATCCGGCGGTCGATCTCATCCAACACCGGGACTTTCACGGCGGCGCCTTCGGCCATCTGTCTACACCTCGCAGGGTTATCCAGCTCACATTAACAGTTCGTCTACAAGAATACGGTCCGGTAAGCAGAAATTCCACGTTTTCCGGCAGAAGTGGATACGAAAAGTAGCAAAACCCATACTAAAGCTACACAGTTTCTTCACCGCGCCCGTCTCCATGGGCGCCCAGGCAAGGGCAGCAACGCCGACGAAGGATTCGAAGGAGACTCCATGACTATCTCAACCGGCAACCCGATCGAGGGATCGATGGCCGACCCGTCCCGCCGCGCCGGCATGGACAATCCGGTCGCGGCCGAGGCGTACATGCTGCCCTCCGAGCAGCCGGTGCAGCTGGTGGATCCCGACGGCCGGCACGTGCACAATGACAAGTACCCGCTGCCCGACGGCGACGAGCTGCTGCGGGCCTACCGTGAACTGGTGGTTGGCCGCCGCGTCAATGACCAGGCCAACGCGTTGGTCCGCCAGGGCCGGCTGGCGGTCTACCCCTCGTCGCACGGACAGGAAGCGTGCCAGGTGGCCGCGGCCCTGTGCCTTGGCGGCAACGACTGGCTGTTCCCGACCTATCGAGACACCGTGGCCGTCATCGCCAAGGGTGTTGACCCGGTGCAGACCCTGACCCTGCTGCAGGGCGACTGGCACGGCGGTTACGACCCCTACGAGCACAAGGTATCGATCCAGGCGACCCCGCTGGCCACCCAGCTGCTGCACGCCGTCGGCGTGGCCCACGCCGCCAAGCTCAAAGGCGAGGACACCGTCGTCGTCGCGCTCTGCGGTGACGGTGCCACCAGCGAGGGCGACTTCCACGAGGCGCTGAACTTTGCCGCGGTGTTCCACCTTCCGGTGGTGTTCTTCGTGCAGAACAACCAGTAC
>NZ_JBNHHB010000430.1:0-2066 GCF_059091905.1 Arthrobacter sp. Dra40 | reverse complement strand
CGATCTGCGGGCCCAGTCCGCCGATGTCCTCGTAGGAAATGTCCGGCACCTCTTCGAGGATGAGGTTCTCCACCTCGCTGCGCGGGATCTTCTCCAGGGCGTAGCCGCTGCGGGCATCGATCGACACCGCGTCGCCGACCCGGAGCCTTTCGGTCCGCAGTGCGCCGGACAGCTTGACGACCCGCTCTTCGTCGGCCCGTCCGACCACCAGGGCGCGGTCGCCGTCGAGCATTTCCTTGATGGTGACCAATTCACCGGAGCGCTCGAAGCCCAGTGCGGCAATGACGGTCAGCGATTCGTTCAGCAGGACTTCCTGCCCCGGGCTGAGGTGGTCCATCTGGACCAGGGGGCTCACGGCAACGCGGAGCTTTCGCCCCGACTGCACAATGTCCACGCTCTCCTGCACCATGGCAGCGCTGCTCACCCCTGGACGCTGCTTCTGGGCGTTGTTGACCTGGGTGATGGTGGCGAAGCTGAAGGGGGTCTCACCGTCGCGTTCAAGGGCGGATTTGAGCCGGACGATTTCGGACTTCGCGGCCTCAAGCGTGGCTACCAGTCGGGAATTGTTTTGTGTCGCCGCGGCAAGTTGCTTGTCCAGGTGCCGCAGTTTGTCGCGGAGCACATTGATCTGGCGCTGGGCGACCGTCAGCGCGTCGCGCTGTTCGTCCTGCGGTTCAGCCGGTCCCGGTTGGTTGTTCTGGTTCTGGTTTTGGTTCTCGTTCATCACCGCAACCCGCTTCCTTGCATCGGTTCCTTCCCTAGACCCTAACCGTCGCCCGAGCCCACTGCACCTGTCTAGGGAAAGAAACGCCGAATCGAGACCTGGAGTTCCGCAGTCCGTAACGGGCGCTTGAAGCGGAAATCCGCCGGTTAGTCCGTTTCGGGATTCACGTCCTTGAATGCACCCCGCTGGACCGTGGAGGCGGCATCCTTGGCCACGCGGCGGAGCCGGCGGTCGGAGACTGTACGCTCCCCCAAGGCTTCCGGATTCCAATCCTCCTCATCACCGGTCCAGACCTGCACGTCCTCCGCGGCGAAGCCGGTCTTGGAGGGTCGCCGCTTCGGGGTCAGCCCGGTCATCCCGTCTGCCAGGCGGCGGGCTGTGAGCAGAAAACCGGTGTGCGCCACCATCCGGTGGTCTGGCCGGACGGCCAAGCCCTCCAAGTGCCAGCCGCGGACCATGGATTCCCAGCCGTCAGGCTCGGTGAACCGGCCGTCGGCCCGGATCGCCTCCGCTGTGCGGGAGAGTTGCGTCACGGTGGCCACATAGTTGATCCACACGCCGCCGGGCGCCAGCACCGTGGCCACCGCGTCCAGACACTCCCACGGTGCCAGCATGTCCAGCACCACGCGGTCCACGCTGCCCGGTTCTTCGGC
This sequence comes from Arthrobacter sp. Dra40, assembly GCF_059091905.1. NCBI lineage: Bacteria > Bacillati > Actinomycetota > Actinomycetes > Micrococcales > Micrococcaceae > Arthrobacter > Arthrobacter sp. Dra40. Next base: position 689 of record NZ_JBNHHB010000430.1, on the reverse strand, counting down.
CTTCACTACTTCGTCTTGGAAGTCGCCCAGCGAGACCTGCCAGGCCGGGTGCGGGCCGCCGAAAAAGGTTTCCACGTTGCCGCGGGCGACGTCGGCGAATTCTTCCCGGCGTTCAAACGAATGGAGCCGGCCGCCGTCGCCCACGGCGCGCAGCAGTGAGATGCTCAGGGCGCCGGAGCCGACGCCGGCTTCCACCACCCGGGCCCCGGGGAAGATGTCCGCCATGGTGACAATCTGGGCGGCATCCTTGGGGTAGACAACGGCGGCACCGCGCGGCATGGAGAGCACGAAGTCCGACAGCAGCGGGCGCAGCGTCTGGTACCGGTGGCCTACGGTATTGGCCACGACAGTTCCCTCCTCCCGGCCGATCACGTCGTCGTGCGGCAGGAACCCCTTGTGTGTATGGAAGGCACCGCCGGGGGTGAGGGTGATGGTGTTCATCCGACCCTTCTCGTCCGTGAGCTGGACCCTTTCGCCGGGCCGGAACGGTCCGCGTCGCTGGTCTGCGCCGTGCGCGCTGGTGGAGGAGCTCATGGGTGGATCACTTCCGGTTGTTGTTGGTCCGGCCGCGGCATTGCCTGCCGGGCCCGTTCGTCGATTGTATTCCGGCCGGGTGTCCGGCGCCCGCCGCCGGCTAAAGGATCAGAGCCGGCCGGGCTTGCCGGTGATGGCCTGAACCACCGTGCTCT
>NZ_JBNHHB010000429.1:0-2091 GCF_059091905.1 Arthrobacter sp. Dra40 | reverse complement strand
CAGAAGGGCCCATATCGGTGGACAGTGCGCGAGACAATCTCGCTCAGCTAGCGGGTGCGCTTGCAATGCCCGGCCACTGCCCGAGATTGTGGTTGCCGCTAGAGTCGGTTTGATGGGTTGTGAACAGAATACTTTCGAACTACCGGCGCTGGACATGTCCACGCTGGCTCCCGACCACACCACAGACGGCTTTGTGCGGGTCCGCGGCGCCCGGGAAAACAACTTGCGCACTGTGGATGTTGACGTGCCTCGCGATGCCATCGTGGCGTTCACCGGCGTCTCCGGCTCAGGCAAGTCGTCCCTGGCCTTCGGCACCATCTATGCCGAAGCCCAGCGCCGGTACTTCGAGTCCGTCGCGCCGTACGCCCGTCGCCTCATCCAGCAGGGCCACAACCCGAAGGTGGAGCAGATTACGGGCCTGCCTCCCGCTGTCGCGCTTCAACAGCGCCGCGGCACGGCCACGGCCCGTTCCACCGTCGGCACTGTCACCACGCTCTCCAACTCCTTGCGAATGCTTTTCTCGCGTGCCGGCACGTATCCGGAGGGTGCCGGTCAGTTGGATTCGGATGCCTTCTCGCCGAACACTGCGGCAGGCGCCTGCCGGGAGTGCCACGGGTTGGGCATCGCCCACACTGTGAGCGAGGCCTCCATGGTTCCCGACCCCTCGCTCAGCATCCGCGACGGCGCCATCGCCGCCTGGCCTGGCGGCTGGCAGGGCAAGAACCTGCGCGACATCCTCACCCATCTGGGGTACGACGTCGAAACCCCCTGGCGGAAGTTACCCAGGAAGGACCGCGACTGGATCCTTTTCACCGAAGAGCAGCCCGTGGTGGAAGTGACGCCGCAACGTGACCGCGTCGCCAAGCCCTACAAGGGCCGCTTCTGGAGCGCCCGGAGCTATGTGCTCCACACCTTGGCTGACTCCAAAAGCACCACCATGCGCGACCGTGTGCTGCGCTTCATGCAGACCGGACCGTGCCCTCGGTGCGGCGGTAGCGGGCTCAGGGCCGATGCCCTGGCCGTAACCTTTGCCGGCAAGACCATCGCCGAGCTCAACCTGATGCCGATGACCGAACTGGCCGAAATAATCCGGCCCACCACGCGGCTCACAGCAGCCGGTACCGCCTCGCGCAAGCAGTCCTCAGGCGAAGGCAACGAAGTGGCCGTCGCCATTACCCGGGACCTGCTGCTGCGGATCACCGTGCTGTTGGATCTGGGACTGGGTTACCTCGCTTTGGGCAGGTCCACCCCCACACTCTCCCCGGGGGAGATGCAGCGCCTCCGGATCGCCACCCAGCTCCGCTCCGGCCTGTTCGGCGTGATTTACGTGCTCGACGAGCCCTCGGCGGGCCTGCACCCGGCCGACGCCGAACCCCTGCTCGCGGTCCTGGACCAACTCAAGTCCTCCGGCAACTCCGTGTTCGTGGTGGAGCACAACATGGATGTGGTACGCCGAGCCGACTGGCTGGTGGATGTGGGTCCGCGCGCCGGTGAAGGAGGAGGCGTGGTGCTCTACAGCGGCCCGGTAGCCGGCCTCGCCAAGGTCCAGGCTTCCGTGACCAGACCGTTCTTGTTCCCTGAGGGTTCCGATGGTTCCGAGGGGGAAACCGAAAGCGGTTCGGCCGCCGACGGTGCCCGGTGCGGTGCCGGCCGGGAAGCGGCGGGCTGGTTGGAGCTGCGGAATATCAGCCGGCATAATCTGCGCAACCTCGATGCGGACTTCCCGCTGGGGGTATTGACCGCGGTCACCGGCGTGTCCGGCTCAGGCAAGTCAACCTTGGTCAGTCAGGTTCTCGCCGAGGTGGTGGGCGCCCGGCTGCATCCGGACACCGACGCTGCAGAGGAACCAGCCCCGGAAAACCAAGGCGTCGCAGCCGGTGCCCCCGCCAAGGCGTTGAGCCCAGGATCCGTCTTCGGGTTGGATCAGCTGGACCGGCTGGTAAAGGTCGACCAAAAGCCGATCGGCCGCACTCCGCGCTCCAACCTTGCAACCTACACGGGACTCTTTGACGCAGTCCGGAAGGAATTCGCCGCCACGGACGAGGCCCGTGCCCGGGGCTTCAACGCCGGACGGTTTTCCTTCAATATGGC
>NZ_JBNHHB010000428.1:0-2111 GCF_059091905.1 Arthrobacter sp. Dra40 | reverse complement strand
GTCGCCTGCATCACCTTTAGGACTCACGTGAACCCTCCTTGTCGAAGTTCCCTGTGGGGAAAGTGAGCATCGCAGTCAGCCCAGAGGTCTGGTCTAAGTCTGCCCTGAGTTGGCCTGCGGTGCAATGGGAACTGTATGCTTCGACGTTAGAACGGCGGGGGCCGCCGGTCAAAGACGCTGGCATATTTGCTGCGGCGTGTCGGCCGCCGGACCTGTGGCCGGGCCGTTCACGCGACGGAGACCGCGGGCGCGGATCCGATCCCGGCGCCCGCCTATTTTTCGAAATCCTCGGGCTCCACATCGGCGAGGAATTCCCTGAACTGGCGCAGCTGGCTTTCGGCGTTTTCCTGCGCCTCACCGTCGGATTCTTCATCGTCGGCCGCTTCGGCAATCTTGACGCCGGCTTCCTCCATCACCTCGTCCGCACAGTAAATGGGGCAGGGCACGCGCAGTGCCACGGCGATGGCGTCGGAGGCCCGGGAGCTGACGGTGGTCCCGCCGTCGAAAACCAGTTCCGCGAAGAACACCGTGTCCTGGACGGTCACCAGGCGGACTTCGGTGATCTGGCGGCCCAGCACCTCCACTACCTCACGCAGCAGATCGTGCGTCATCGGACGCGGCGGCTTGATCCCCTGTTGGGCAAACGCAATCGCGCTGGCCTCCGGGGCGCCTATCCAGATGGGTATGTGTCGTTCGCCGTCGGTCTCTTTGAGCAGCACCAGCGGTTGGTTCGACGGGAGTTCAATGCGGACTCCGACGACCTCAAGTTCGAGCATGGCTCCTCCGTTCAGCGGTCCATTTCCGCCAGGTGCCCATGAACGAGCGCAGTATGCAGGTTCAGGCACAGATCGCTGATTTCCTTGGCGGCTTCCGCGGCACGCGCACGGGAGGCGACGTCGCGGCGGGATGCCAACGAGGCGACGGCCCGCTCCACCAGTCCGACCTCTCGGTCGGCGGCGGCGCGAAACGGCCTCAGGTGCCGCGGCTCAATTCCATGGCTGCCGAGCTGCATGCAGGCCCGGACAACCTTGAGCGCGTGTTCGTCGAAACGGGAGTCCTGCGCCTGTATCAGGCCGTAGGCCAGAAGGTCGTCCACGAGTTCCGCGGAGGCTCCGCTGGCCTGCAGGAGCTGGGCCTGCGTGAGCGCCCGGCCACGTCCGTTGAGTTCTGCTGCCAGCGGGTCCGAGACCATGCGGGGAGCCAGGGTCTTCCCGCCGGGCAGGGCCTCGGGCCGCTCGCCGCGATCGATCGCGTCCAGGTAGTCCTTGATGACTTTTAGCGGCAGGTACTGGTCGCGCTGCAGGGCCAGCACAAAGCGGAGACGTTCAACGTCCTGGCTGGTGTACTTGCGGTAGCCGGCGGGCGTGCGTTGGGGACTGATCAGCCCCTTCTCCTCCAAAAAGCGGATTTTGGAAGCGCTGATCTGCGGAAACTCCTCGGTCAGCTGCTGCAGCACCTCGCCGATATTGAGGACGCTGCTGCGGTACCCCTCCCGGGACGACCCGAGGGTGCGCCGCGCTGGCTGGGACGCGGGCACCGGTTAGCCCTGCCCCTTTGCAGCCGTGCCTGCGTAGAAGGTCAGGCGGAACTTGCCGATCTGCACTTCATTGCCGGTGCGCAGGTGCAGGCTGTCCACACGATCGTTATTGACATAGGTTCCGTTGAGGCTCCCCGAGTCAACCACCATGAAGCCATCGCCGGAGCGGCGGAATTCCACGTGCTTGCGGGACACCGTGACGTCGTCCAGGAAGATATCCGCGTTCGGGTGCCGGCCAGCCGTGGTGACGTCCTGGTCCAGCAGGAACCGGGCACCGGCATTCGGGCCGCCGTGTGCTATCAACAGAGCCGACCCGGCCGGCAGTGCGTTCACCGACGCGGCCTCCTCCGGGGTGAGCATCGGCTTGGAATGGACCAGGGTCTGCGGCGGCAAAAAGATGGAAGTGGTTTCCGCGTTCGCCTCCGGGTTGCGGTCTTCGCCGTTCCCGCCGTTTGTGGCGTTGCGAGCTTCGCCCACCATCAATAGATCCTCCCGTAGAAATGTAGCGGCCAACCGGTCCAGGACCGGTTGGCCGTGGAGTGGCTCCGGTAGCTCTAGCCTACCTGCTGTTCAT
>NZ_JBNHHB010000427.1:0-2127 GCF_059091905.1 Arthrobacter sp. Dra40 | reverse complement strand
ACCCCCGGTAAAGTTCATATTTAGGGGAAATATCCGCACAAAAGGTTTGGTAAGGATCAGGGGGCGGGATGGCGGTTCGCTACACACTGCGGCAGCTGGCGTACTTTGTGGCCGTGGCGGAAGCGGGCACTATCGCGGCCGCTGCGGACGAGCTGCACGTGTCGCAGACCGCTGTGGCCGCGGCGGTGAAGGAACTGGAGCGGATATTTGGCACGCAGCTGACGGTCCGCCGCAAGGCACACGGCGTCAGCCTTACGCCGGCGGGCCGGCAGCTTCACGCGCGAGCGGGCGCTTTCCTGCGCGAAGCCGAGGAGTTGGAGTTGAGTACCAGCAGCGGCGGGGGAGAGCTGGCAGGTCCGCTGGTGGTGGGCTGCTATCTGACGTTGGCGCCGACCGTCCTGCCCGGGCTGTTGGAGAGGTTCGCCGCGGAGCACCCCAAAGTGCAGCTGGACTTTGTCGAAGGAACCCAGGACTCCGTGCAGGAGCGGCTGTTCGCCGGTGAACTGGATCTGGCCATCGTCTATGACATGGACCTTCGACCGGGGCTGGAGTCGGTGCAGTTGGATGCCATGCAGGCCTACGCACTGCTGCCTTCCGGGCACCCGCTGGCAGGTGCAAAGGCAGTGGCGCTGGCGGAGCTTGCGGAGGATCCGATGATCCTGTTGGATGCTCCGCCCAGCAGCCACCACACCATGTCGGTCTTTCGGGATGCCTCGGTAGCGCCCAGAATCCGCTACCGGACCACGGACTTTGAGCTGACCCGGTCGTTGGTCGGCCGGGGCATGGGGTACTCAGTGCTGGTGCAGCGCCCCGCCGGGGAGACAACCTACGAGGGCCGCCCCTTTGTGGCCTTGCCCATTGAGCCGGCTGTCCGTCCGGTCAACGTGAAAATTATCTGGCCTGAAGGGATCAGGCTGACCGACCGGGCGATGGAAATGGTGAAGTTTGCGGTTGAGGCTCATGCGCCTCGTCATCGTGAATCCGGTTGCTGAGCGCGCCCAGCACCTGGCCGCTGCCGCCCCGCTTCCGGGTGATGGTTTGTCCTCAGCCCCGCAACCCCTCGGGTTGGCCTCCAGGCCTTGAAGGTGCACGTTGACCTGTGGGGTAGGACACTCCGATTATCCCGATTGGCTTTCTTCAATCGGTGATGTGATCTAGGCTATAGCAGTGCCTCAAACATCTCTTTCACACCGCCTGCCGCAGCAGGCTTCCGCCGCCGTCATCACCGCCCGAAATGTCGTGAAGACGTACGGCGATTTCAACGCGGTGGACGGCATCAGCTTCGAAGTTCCCGCAGGGGAGTCGTTCGGCCTTCTGGGGCCCAACGGCGCGGGCAAATCCACCACCATGCGGATGATCGGCGGGGTCTCGCAGCGGACCTCGGGGGAGCTGAGCATCATGGGCCTGGATCCGGACCAGCACGGGCCGGAGGTGCGGGCGCATCTGGGCGTGGTTCCGCAGCAGGACAATCTGGATGAAGAGCTGAAGGTCCGCGACAACCTGATCGTCTATGGCCGGTACTTCGGGCTGCCGTATTCCTACCTGCGGCCCAAGGCCGACGAGCTGCTGGAGTTCGCGCAGTTGACGGACAAGGCCAAAGCGAAGGTCGATGCCCTTTCCGGCGGCATGAAGCGGCGCCTGACCATCGCGCGTTCGCTGATGAACGATCCGAAGGTGCTCCTGCTCGACGAACCGACCACCGGCTTGGATCCGCAGGCCCGCCACATCCTGTGGGACAGGCTCTTCCGGCTTAAGGAAGCGGGGGTAACGCTGATCCTGACCACCCACTACATGGATGAGGCCGAACAGCTGTGCGACCGCCTGATTGTGGTGGACAAGGGCAAGATCATGGCGGAAGGCTCGCCGGCTGCCCTGATCCGCGAGCATTCCACCCGCGAGGTCCTGGAGCTTCGTTTCGGTTCGGAGCGGAATACGACTGTGGCGCCGGAGCTGGCCGGCATCGGCGAGCGGCTTGAGACACTGCCTGACCGCGTCCTCATTTATGCCGACGACGGCGAGGGGGCGCTTGAGCAGGTGTCCAACCGCGGGCTCCGCCCGATCACCTCGCTGGTGCGGCGCTCCAGCTTGGAGGATGTTTTCCTCCGGCTGACCGGCAGGAGCCTCATT
>NZ_JBNHHB010000426.1:0-2152 GCF_059091905.1 Arthrobacter sp. Dra40 | reverse complement strand
GGCTGACGTGCGGCTGGCAGCCTTGGGGCCGAGGGCCGGCATGATCGGAGCTGCCGATCTCGCCCGGGGCGCTTCACGCTGATCCCGGGGCCGGGCCTCAGACGCGCGCCCCGTCGTCGTGCCCGTCGCGTTCCTGCGGGAGCCGGAAGAGCAGATAGACGGCCGACACCACGAAGAGGGCCACCATCGCCAGGACCGCTGCGAAGGGTGCGCCGCGCCAAAACATGGCTGTGAAGAGCAGACCCAGCGGTGCCCCCACAGAGCCGATCCACGCCAGCACCAGCAGCGGTTCGCCAGCACCCAGAGGCTCTGGTTCAGGCGGTACGTAGCCCTCGTCATCGTCCGGTTCAGCGACGCTGTAATCCCGCGGACCCGTCTGCTCGTCAGTCGGCTGGATTTCCGGCAGGCGGTTTTCGAATATTTCGCGCAGTCGTTGGGGATCGGTGGTGCGGCCAGCGTCCGCATCGTCCGGCGACGTGCCCTCCGGGTTCCCGGAATCGGTCTCCTCCAGGCGCGCCACCAGATCCTGCCAGACCGCGTCGTCGCGCTCCTGGTCATGCCCGGGCATGAGTGGCTCCTGTCTGTGACGGTGAAGTGGCCACAGTTGCCTCGATGAAGTCCGCCGACCGGCGGTAGATCAAGTCGGCGTCGTGGTCCATGGTGGCCACGTGGTAGCTGTCCGCGAGCAGCACCACTTCCAGGCTCGATGTGCCGATCCGGCGCCGCAGCACCTGCATCGAGGATTCCGGGACCGTGTGGTCCACCGCGGAGCGGAAAACGAGCGTCGGAGCAGTGACCCGGGGGAGATCGGCCACAACCGTCTTGAAGAGCTGGCCCAGCTGATGGGCGGCCGCCACGGGAGTGCGTTCGTAGGCGCCTTCATCCACGCCCGGTTTGTTGATGTCGTTGCCGATGGCAGGCACCGAACGCAGGACGTATTTCATCACTCCGGTGAACGGGGCGCGAGGATCGGCGATGGTGAGCCCCGGGTTGACCAGCAGCACGCCGGACACCGGGCGGTGGGCAGCCAGCCGCAGGGCCAGGGCCCCGCCCATGGACAACCCGGCAACGAAGACGTGGCTGCGCTCGCGGGCGAGCTCCGCGAAGGCTTGCTCGGCCGCCCCGTACCAGCTCTGCCAGCGCGAGGTGGCCAGATCCTGCCAGGTGGTGCCGTGGCCGGGCAGCAGCGGCAGCCGCACCGCGAAGCCGGCATCGGCGAGGCTTTCCGCCCATCCCCGCATACTGCGCGGTGAACCGGTAAAACCGTGCAGGAGCACGACGCCGACGCGCGAATTGGGGCCGTGCCCGGGGCTGGAGAAAGCGCCGTCGGCAACTGAAGTCATGGCACTATCGTGTCATTATGGGAGCCGTTCGGCCATCGAAAGCCGGCCGGATCCTCCTCCGGTGCCCCTATGCCGGACAGTTATCAGACACAAAGCTGGAGTAGAGTCTCAAGCGGTATTGGTATGCGGCCGGCGGCGGCGGAACGGAAAGGCACACGTGTTCTACTGGTTCATGAAAACCCTCGTCGTAGGACCGGTGGTCCGGCTACTCTTCCGGCCGTGGGTCAAGGGGCTGGACAACATTCCGGACACCGGCCCCGCCGTGCTGGCCAGCAACCACCTTTCTTTCTCCGATTCCATTTTCCTTCCCCTGGCGGTGCCGCGGCCCGTGGTGTTCCTGGCCAAGAGCGAATACTTCACCGGAAAAGGAGTCAAGGGCAAGCTCACGGCGGCCTTTTTCAGGATGACCAACCAGCTTCCGATGGACCGATCCGGCGGCGCGGCGTCTGCCACGTCCCTGCTGGCCGGACGGGACGCGCTCCAAGAGGGCGGGCTGCTGGGCATCTACCCGGAAGGCACCCGGTCTCCGGACGGAAAGCTGTACCGCGGAAAAACAGGCGTGGCCAAGCTGGTGCTGAACACCGGTGTACCGGTGATCCCGGTGGCGATGATCGGCACGGACAAGGTACAGCCGATCGGACGCCGCATCCCCAACATCCGACGGGTAGGCATCATCATCGGCAAGCCGTTAGATTTTTCCCGCTACAAGGGCCTGGAAGACGACCGGTTCATCCAGCGCTCGGTCACCGACGAGATCATGTACGAGATCATGCGGCTCTCCGGCCAGGAATATGTCGATTCGTACGCCA
>NZ_JBNHHB010000425.1:0-2163 GCF_059091905.1 Arthrobacter sp. Dra40 | reverse complement strand
CGACGGACCCGGACCGCGACATCACCATCTACATCAACTCGCCGGGCGGATCGTTCACCGCGATGACCGCGATCTACGACACCATGCAGTACATCCGCCCGGAAATCCAGACGGTCTGCCTGGGCCAGGCGGCCAGCGCCGCGGCAGTGCTGCTCGCAGCCGGTACGCCCGGCAAGCGCCTGGCACTGCCGAACGCACGCGTGCTGATCCACCAGCCGGCGCTGGGCGGCGGCGACCGCGGGCAGGCCAGCGACCTGGAGATCCAGGCCAACGAGGTCATGCGGATGCGCAAATGGCTGGAGGACGCCCTGGCCATGCACTCGGGCAAGGACTCCGCGCAGATCAACAAGGACATTGAGCGGGACAAGATCCTCACGGCCGACGGCGCGCTGGAATACGGGCTGATCGACCAGGTGCTCGACTCCCGCAAGATCGTCAAGCCGGCGATCACCAAGTAGGAACAGCCGGTCCTGCACTGCCCGTGGCGCGTCATATCGCACCACGGGCAGTGTTGTTACTGAAACTGTCGGCGCAGTGAATTAGAGTTGTTGTCAGCTGGCTCGGCAGCGCAGCACCAATCCGGCAGCAGCCGGGCAGCCAGCTGCCGCGGCAAGGTGCCGACGTGGAACCAAGTAAGGGGACGGATATGGCTCGCATAGGTGAGAGCGCTGACCTGCTCAAGTGCTCTTTCTGCGGCAAGAGCCAAAAACAGGTCCGCAAGCTGATTGCCGGCCCCGGCGTCTACATCTGCGACGAATGCATCGAGCTCTGCAACGAGATCATCGAAGAGGAACTGGCCGAGGTATCGGACCTGGGCAGCTTCGAACTGCCCAAGCCGCGGGAGATCTTCGACTTCCTGCAGGAGTACGTGATCGGCCAGGAACCCGCCAAGCGCGCACTGGCGGTTGCGGTCTACAACCACTACAAGCGGATCCAGTCCGGGCATGCGCCCAAAGGCAGCGCGAATCTGTCCGATGCCAGCCCGCTGGAGGACGTGGAAGTCTCCAAGTCGAACATCCTGCTGATCGGCCCCACCGGCTGCGGCAAGACCTACCTGGCCCAAACACTGGCCCGCCGGCTGAACGTGCCGTTCGCGGTTGCCGACGCCACGGCCCTGACCGAGGCCGGTTATGTGGGCGAGGATGTGGAGAACATCCTGCTCAAGCTGATTCAGGCCGCCGACTACGACGTTAAAAAGGCCGAGCAGGGCATCATCTACATCGACGAGATCGACAAGATCTCGCGCAAGAGCGAAAACCCGTCGATCACCCGTGACGTCTCCGGTGAAGGTGTGCAGCAGGCGCTGCTGAAGATCCTCGAGGGCACGGTCGCCTCCGTTCCGCCGCAGGGCGGCCGAAAGCATCCGCACCAGGAATTCATCCAGATCGACACCACGAACGTGCTGTTCATCGTCGCCGGTGCCTTCGCCGGGCTGGAGGAAATCATCGGTTCCCGGGCCGGCCGCAAGGGCATCGGCTTCGGCGCCCCGCTCAAGGACGCGGCAGGGGAGAAGGACAGCTACGGCGAGGTCATGCCGGAAGATTTGCTAAAGTTCGGCCTGATTCCGGAGTTCATCGGCCGCCTGCCGGTCATCACCACGGTGTCCAACCTGGACCGCGCGGCCCTGATCAAGATCCTGACCGAACCGAAGAATGCCCTGCTGCGCCAGTACCAGAAGATGTTCCAGCTGGACGGCGTGGAACTGAGCTTCGAGCAGGAAGCCCTGGAAGCAGTGGCGGACCTCGCGCTGGAGCGGGGCACCGGTGCCCGCGGACTGCGGGCCATCATCGAAGAAACCCTGCAGCCGGTCATGTTCGACCTCCCCAGCCGCGACGACGTCGCCTCCGTGGTGATTACCGCGGACGTGGTGCTGAACAAGACTGAACCAACGCTGATCTCCCACGACGTGGTAGCCAAGCGGCGGAACAAGTCGGCCTGACACACTGCACCGCTCCGGACCGCCGGACGACCGAACGAGGACCAGACAAGGGGATTCACTATGGCCCGGACCGTTGAAGGCTCGGAGCTGCTCACCTGCTCGTTCTGTGGAAAAAGCCAAAAGCAGGTGAAGAAGCTCATCGCCGGAGGGGGCGTGTACATATGCGACGAATGCGTCGGACTGTGCAACGAACTGCTGGAGGAAGAGTTCGGCACCGGGGCAGC
>NZ_JBNHHB010000424.1:0-2163 GCF_059091905.1 Arthrobacter sp. Dra40 | reverse complement strand
ACAAGGTCGACACCGAAATCCCCTCTCCCGTAGCCGGCGTGATTGAAGAAATCCTCGTGGCCGAGGACGAAACCGCCGACGTCGGAGCCCCGCTGGTGCGCATCGGCGACGGTTCCGGATCCGGCGAGCCTGCCGATGAGGCACCGGCCGCGCAGGCACAGGAAGAAGCCCCGCAGCAGGCTGAGACTCAGCAGGAAGCCCCGCAGCAGCAGGAGGAGCCCTCACAGGAAGCCCCTGCCGAGGAAGCTCCCGCCGCCGGTTCCGGCGAAGGCACCGAAGTCACCCTCCCCGCCTTGGGCGAGAGCGTCACCGAGGGAACGGTCACCCGCTGGCTGAAGCAGGTGGGCGACACCGTCGAGGTCGACGAGCCGCTGCTTGAGGTTTCCACCGACAAGGTCGACACCGAAATCCCTTCCCCGGTGGCAGGCACCGTTCAGGAAATCAAGGTCGCCGAAGACGAGACCGCTGAGGTTGGTTCGGTGCTGGCCATCATCGGCACCGGCGCCGGCCCCGCCAAGGCGGAGCCGAAGCAGCCTGAGCCGGTGGCCGCCGCCCCTTCCGAGGAACGCGAAGCCCCGGTGGAGGAACCGGCCAAGGCAGAACAGCCGGCCGCCGAAGCTCCCAAGCCGGAGACCGCCGAAGCTCCGAAGGCCCCGGCACCGCAGGCAGCGCCTGCACCGGCCGCAGCAGAAGCCGCGGCAGGACAAGACGCCGGCTATGTCACCCCGCTGGTCCGCAAACTGGCCAACCAGCACGGCGTGGACCTGTCCGCGGTCAAGGGCACCGGTGTTGGCGGCCGCATCCGCAAGCAGGACGTGCTGGAGGCTGCCGAGTCCGCCAAGTCGGCTGCAACCCCCGCAGCTCCCGCTGCTGCTGCAGGCGCTCCGGCGCAGGCTGCGGCGTCGGCGAAGCGCGGCACCGTGGAGAAGGCTCCGCGAATCCGCCAGGTGATCGCCCGCAGGATGCGTGAATCACTGGACGCTTCCACCCAGCTCACCCAGGTCCACGAAGTGGACATGACCAAGGTGGCCAAGCTGCGTGAGCGGGCCAAGAAGTCCTTCCAGGAACAGAACGGCGTCAAGCTCACCTACCTGCCCTTCATCGCCAAGGCCGTTGCGGAGGCACTGAAGCAGCATCCGAAGCTGAACGCTGAGTACGACGAGGAAAAGCAGGAAATCACCTACCACAACGCCGAGCACCTGGCGATTGCGGTGGACACGGACAAGGGCCTGCTGGTCCCAGTCATCAACGACGCGGGCAGCCTGAACCTGGCCGGCCTGGCGGGCAAGATCGCCGATGTCGCGGCCCGCACCCGCAGCAACAAGATCGGCCCCGACGAGCTCTCGGGCGGTACCTTCTCCATCACCAATATCGGCAGTGTCGGCGCCCTGTTCGACACGCCCATCATCAACCAGCCGCAGGTGGGGATCCTTGGAACCGGCGCCATCGTCAAGCGGCCCATGGTGGTCCAGGATGAGAACGGCGACGACTCGATCGCCATCCGCTCGATGATGTACCTGTCCCTGACCTACGACCACCGTCTGGTCGACGGTGCGGATGCCGGCCGCTTCCTGCAGACACTGCGGGCACGCCTGGAAGCCGGGCAGTTCGAGGCGGATCTGGGCCTCTAGCCGGTCCGCCCCGCACAATGCCCTCATCAGCGGCGGGCCGCGTTCCCAGTGGACGCGGCCCGCTGTGTTTAAACGTGCGAACGCCCGCTACTACAAGGGGTAGAAAAACCCGTTCCGGCCCGGCATGGCGCGGTTTGACGCCTGTCGCGGGCAGCTAAGCTGGGCCTATGGACATCCTTTACAACCTTCTCGTTTTCCTGCACATCGTCGGTGCAGCCATGATCGTCGGCATCTGGATCGGCAACATGAAGAAGCCTACGGTCCACCCGCGCCAGTTCGACGGGGCCGCCCTTCAGGTCATTACCGGCGTCATCATGATGGGCCTGATCCCCGCCCTGGACATGGACGCCAACTATGTGAAGCTGACCGTCAAGCTTGTCATCGGGCTTGTGGTGGGAGTCCTCGCCTTCATCGGCCGCCGCAAGTACAAGGCGGGCGAGCCCATCTCCACCGGCCTGGCCCACTCCGTGGGCGGCTTGGCGCTGCTGAATGTCGCGATCGCCACACTCTGGAACTGACCGTCTGAGGTTCC
>NZ_JBNHHB010000423.1:0-2165 GCF_059091905.1 Arthrobacter sp. Dra40 | reverse complement strand
CGACTTGTGGTTCGCGGCGTTGTTCTTGTGGATGACACCCTTGCTGACGGCCTTGTCCAGCTTCCGGCTCGCGGCAACCAGAGCGGTGGCGGCGGCGTCCTGATCAGCGGACTGGACGGCACCGGTCACGGCGCGGATGGCGGTCTTCAGCTCGGACCGAACCGAGTTGTTGCGCTGGCGTGCCTTCTCGTTGGTGAGGATGCGCTTCTTCTGGGACTTGATATTGGCCACGAAATAACTCTCTTTGTTGAGGAACTTGGTCTTTTGAGGGCAGTCGGTCCGGTCATTGACTGAGCGGCGTGGGGTACCGTAATGGCAACCGGCCCGAGGTGCCCGTCGACCTGCGCGGACACACAGCTATAAATGTTAGCAGATCCGTGGTTCGGACGGCGGATGCGCCGGTGGCCGACACGCCGCCGGTTGCCGCGGGTCAGCGCATGCCGGCTCCGGGCACGCCGGATCAGCTCCAGCCGCGGCGCCGCATGGCGTGGGCAACCTTGTCGAACGAGGCCCGCGGCAGCACGGCTCCTTCGCGCCGGACTCCCGCCGGCTCCAGCTGGAGCACGCGGTCGAGCTTGACTTCGCTGGGCCGGCCCCGGACGTCCCAGGCGCCGGAGCCCAGGTCAAGGTAGTCGTTGTCGCGCTTATGGTCGTTGTTCCGGTCCCGTGTCGTGAGCATGAGCGCCAGCAAATGGCCGCGGTGGTAGCCAATCACCAGGACGGGCCGGTCTTTGCCCCGGGTGTAGTCCTCTTCGTAGGGCACCCAGGTCCAGACGATCTCGCCCGGATCGGGTGAACCGTCGGCTTCGGGGGAGTAGCTGATGGTTCCCGGGCCCCGGTAGTCGCCGGGATAAGCGGAGCGTGACTGCGTGGAGGGTCCGGACCGGCCGGACGCGGACAGTCCCCGGAACGCCCGGACGGCGGTGTTCAGGAGACGGTTGAGTCCCCGCGGTGAGAATGCCATGGCCCTAGGCTACTGAACGACGCAGCGCCGCGGCATCGGCAGGAATGTCCACGGAGCAGGTGCGCGGATACCGGGCGGGCGTGGGACACTTATAGTTGAGCAAATTCAGCGTGCTGGTCGTACCGGCCGCATTGCCGTAGCCCGCTTGTCTGAGAGTAAGGAACCATCTGTGTCACCGATGGCCCGCACCGCGCCGGTGCCTGCCGCCACCGATCCGGCGATCATCAGGAACTTTTGCATCATCGCCCACATCGACCACGGCAAGTCCACTCTTGCCGACCGGATGCTCCAGCTCACCGGCGTGGTCCAGCCGCGCGACATGAAGGCCCAGTACCTGGACCGGATGGACATTGAGCGGGAACGCGGCATCACCATCAAGTCCCAGGCCGTGCGCATGCCGTGGGAGCTCGACGGCGCCAGCTACGCCCTGAACATGATCGACACCCCGGGGCACGTGGACTTCACCTATGAAGTCTCCCGGTCGCTGGCAGCCTGCGAGGGCGCAGTCCTGCTGGTGGACGCAGCCCAGGGGATCGAGGCCCAAACGCTGGCGAACCTCTACCTGGCGATGGAAAACGACCTCGCCATCATCCCGGTGTTGAACAAAATCGACCTGCCGGCCGCGCAACCGGAAAAGTATGCAGCCGAGCTGGCGAACCTGATCGGCGGCGATCCCGAGGACGTGCTGAAGGTCTCCGGCAAGACCGGCGTCGGCGTCGAAGCTCTGCTGGACAAGATCGTGCGCGACCTGCCCGCCCCCACCGGGGACGCAGATGCCCCTGCCCGCGCCATGATCTTCGACTCGGTCTACGACACGTACCGCGGTGTGGTCACTTACGTGCGGGTGGTCGACGGCAAGCTCTCGCCGCGCGAACGCATCCAGATGATGTCCACCAGGGCCAGCCACGAGCTGCTCGAGATCGGTGTCAGCTCGCCGGAGCCGACGCCGTCCAACGGCCTGGGCGTCGGGGAAGTCGGCTACCTGATCACCGGGGTGAAGGACGTCCGGCAGTCCAAGGTGGGCGACACGGTCACCAATCTGGCCAAGCCGGCGGCGGAGTCGCTGGGCGGCTACGCGGATCCCAAGCCCATGGTCTTTTCCGGGCTCTACCCGATCGACGGCACGGACTATCCGGTCCTGCGCGACGCACTGGACAAACTCAAGCTCAACGACGCGGCACTGATCTACGAGCCGGAGACC
>NZ_JBNHHB010000422.1:0-2178 GCF_059091905.1 Arthrobacter sp. Dra40 | reverse complement strand
CCCAGACCCCCGGGTTCCTCAATCCATGGCTCGAGGTCCCCGGCGTTGCCGAACATCTGGGGCTGCTGAGCGACATCGCCCAGCTGGACCTTATCTCCCACGGCACCGTGTCGGACGAAGAAACCATCAAGGACACCGCGGTCGCGCAGCCGCTGATCGTGGCCGCAGGCCTGCTGGCCGCCCGCGCCCTGACCGCTGACGAGGCACTGGACCTGTCCACCGTCGTCGCCGGCCATTCCGTGGGAGAGATTACGGCGTCCGCCATCGCCGGCGCGCTGACGGAGAACGACGCGATGAACTTTGTACGCGAACGGGCCAACGCGATGGCGCGTGCGGCCGCGCAGACCCCGACCGGCATGAGTGCCGTGCTCGGCGGCGATCCGGACGAAGTGCTCGCCGCGATCGAAGCAGCCGGGCTCACCCCGGCGAACGCCAACGGCGGCGGCCAGACCGTGGCCGCCGGAACGCTGGAGCAGCTGCAGGCGTTCGCCGCGAATCCGCCGGCCAAGGCGCGGGTCATCCCGCTGAAAGTGGCCGGCGCCTTCCACACCCAACACATGGCGCCCGCGGTCATCGCCCTGGAAAACCTGCGGCCGCAGCTGAAGCCGGCCATGCCGTCGCTCACCCTGCTCTCCAATTACGACGGCGAACCCGTGGTGGGCGGCGAAGAGAACCTGGACAGCCTGATCGCCCAGGTTTCGCGTCCCGTCCGCTGGGACAAGTGCATGGAGAAGCTGGTGTCCGTCGGCGTCACCGGGCTGCTCGAACTGCCGCCGGCCGGCACCCTGGCCGGGCTGGCCAAGCGCGGCATGAAGGGCGTGGCCACCATGGCCCTGAAGTCGCCGGAAGACCTGGCAGCAGCCCGGGACTTCATCGCCGAACACACCGAACAGACCCCCGTCACGAACAGCATGTCTGGAGAATCCGAGCAGTGAGCACCCCCGTCATCCAGCAGACCCCGCTGCGCGATTTCTCGCGAGTCCTGGGCATAGGCGCGTACCGTCCCGACGTCATCGTCACCAACGACGACGTCTGCCAGTGGATCGATTCCTCCGACGAATGGATCCGCCAGCGGACCGGGATTATCACCCGCCACCGGGCGGATGCCAGGACGTCGGTGCTGGACATGGCCGAAGGCGCAGCCAAAGAGGCCTTGACACAGGCCGGCATCACCGGCGATCAGCTCGGTGCCGTCATCGTCTCCACCGTCTCCCATCCCTACGCCACACCGTCCGCCGCCGCGGCCCTGGCCGACCGCGTCGGCGCCACTCCGGCTCCCGCGTTCGATATCTCTGCTGCCTGCGCCGGCTATTGCTACGGCATTGCCCAAGCTGATGCCCTGGTTCGTTCCGGGACCGCCGATTATGTGCTGGTGGTCGGTGCGGAGAAGCTCTCCGACGTCATCGACAACACCGAGCGGACCATTTCCTTCTTGCTGGGCGACGGCGCCGGCGCGGTTGTCGTTGGTCCGTCCGATACGCCGGGCATCAGCAAGCCGGTGTGGGGTTCCGACGGCAGCAAGTGGGACACCATCAGCATGACCCATTCCCTCAGCGACGTGCGCGAGCTCTCGCTGGCTGCCGAGGCCGCCGGCTCGCTGTCCGCAGTCTCGGACACCTTCGATGAGAAGGACACCAAGCTCTGGCCGACGCTGCGCCAGGACGGTCCGTCGGTGTTCCGCTGGGCGGTCTGGGAAATGGCGAAGGTGGCCAAGCAGGCCCTGGAGGCAGCAGGCCTGCAGCCTGAGGACCTTGCCGCCTTCGTGCCGCACCAGGCGAACATGCGCATCATCGACGAGATGGTCAAGCAGCTGAAGCTTCCCGAGAGCGTGGTGGTGGCCCGCGACATCGCCAACGCCGGCAATACCTCGGCGGCGTCGATCCCGCTGGCCACGCACCGCCTGTTGCAGGAGAACCCTGGGCTCTCCGGCGGACTCGCCCTGCAGATCGGCTTCGGCGCCGGCCTGGTGTTCGGCGCGCAGGTCATCGTCCTGCCGTAGACTGCCTTGCGGTAGTTGGGCCTCCCCTACATTCCAACCAGAACCAGGCCGCAGACCGCGGTTTGAAACCCGTCCGGACGTTGTCCGGCAGCACAAGAAAAGGAGCCACCATGGCTAGCAACGAAGAAATCCTGGCCGGTCTGGCCGAGATCGTCAACGAAGAGACCGGCCTGGCCCCG
>NZ_JBNHHB010000421.1:0-2180 GCF_059091905.1 Arthrobacter sp. Dra40 | reverse complement strand
GGTGGCCGAACCCGCGGCGGCCGCCGGCGACGTGGCGATGATCCCGGGATCCTTCTCGTGGGACGACGTGGGCGACTTCGCCGCCATCGGCCGGCTGAACACCGCCAGCGAAACATCCGGGCTGACGGTGCTCGGCGACGGGGCGAGGGTCTTCGCGGAGTCCGCCACCGGCGTCGTGGTTTCCGATACCAAGCGGGTCATTGCGCTGATCGGCATCGAGGACGCCGTCGTGGTCGATACCCCCGACGCACTGCTGGTCCCCACCAAGGAACACGCACAGAAGGTGAAGTCAGCCGTGGAACACCTCAGGGCCAGCGGCGACACCGACGTCCTCTAGCGCCACCCGCTGAATGCGTTTTGGAAACGCTGCCTCGAGCGGGGATACTTTCAAAGGTTTAACCTCTATTCGAAGGAAACTCATGCGTATATCAGTCATCGGCTGCGGCTACCTCGGCGCAGTACATGCTGCTTCGATGGCCAAGCTAGGCCACGACGTTGTGGGCATCGACGTTGACGAGCGCAAGATCTCAGACCTGCAGGCCGGCCGTGCCCCGTTCTTCGAACCCGGGCTGCCGGAACTCCTCACTGAAGTTCAGGAGACGGGCCGTTTGAGCTTCAGCACCGACATGGCGGCGGCCGAAGGTGCTCAGGTCCATTTCGTTTGTGTCGGCACTCCCCAACGCAAGGGTGAGTATGCCGCGGACCTCACCTATGTTGATTCGGCCTTCACCGAGCTCATCCCCTATTTGCATGAAGGCGATATCGCTGTGGGCAAGTCGACCGTTCCCGTCGGCACTGCCGCACGGCTGGCCGAAACCGTTGCCGCGGGCGCGCCCGGCGCGGTCCTGGCATGGAACCCTGAGTTCCTACGCGAGGGCCACGCGGTCAAGGACACGCTGACTCCGGACCGTTTTGTGTATGGCGTCCCGGAGAGTCCTCCCGGCGAGGCCGCAACCGCAGCCCTTGACGAGGTGTATGCGACCCCTCTAGCCGACAACACTCCACGTCTGGTTGTTGACTACGCGACGGCAGAGCTCGTGAAGACCGCCGCTAACTCGTTCCTCGCCACAAAGATTTCCTTCATCAACGCGATGGCCGAAATCTGTGCGGCTACTGGTGCCGACGTCACGGCACTGGCAGACGCAATCGGCATGGACGACCGCATCGGCCGCAAGTTCCTGAATGCTGGCGTCGGTTTTGGCGGTGGCTGCCTGCCGAAGGACATCCGTGCGTTCATGGCCCGTGCCGGCGAACTCGGTGCCGACCAGGCGCTGACCTTCCTCCGCGAAGTCGATGACATCAACATGCGCCGTCGCTCCCGCGTTGTGGAACTGACCCGGGATCTCGTAGGAGGGTCTCTCATCGGCAAGCGCGTTACCGTCCTTGGCGCGGCCTTCAAGCCCAATTCCGACGATGTACGCGACTCCCCTGCTCTTTCCGTGGCTGCCCAGTTGGAGCTGCAAGGCGCCACAGTAACCGTCACTGACCCCGAAGCACTGGAGAACGCGAAACTGAGGTTCCCTGAACTGAGCTACGAACCGGACCTGAAGAAGGCCGTTTATGCTGCCCACGCGTTGGTCCTATTGACCGAGTGGGATCAGTACAAGGGCATGGATCCAGCGGAAACCGGCAGTCTGGTTGATGAGAAGAGCATCCTTGATGGACGCAATGTCCTCGATCCTGCAACATGGCGCGCGGCAGGTTGGAATTACAGCGGTATCGGCCGCCCATAGAACCAGTAACCGGGAAGCAGCACCAGATTTCTGAGCCCTGAAACACAAAACAGCTGTACCGCGGCTTTCGCTGGGAACAGCCTTCCTAATATTTCTTCGACCTGACGCATGAAAGTATCTCGCATCACAAAATTAGCGGCCATTCCACGAACATCAAGAAAGTCCACAATCGGCTGAATGGCCTGCCACTGCCTTTTCATGGCGTGGCTCACCAAGCCACCGGCCAGCTATGGGGAAACTTGGCGTTCATCAGACAGGAAACAAGCCGAATCGGAGGCAAGATGCGCGCTGACACAACCGACGCACCGTACACAACAGTCCGTTGGTCGGGTACGAAACGTGTCGGTACTACAAACAAAACCACCAAATACTCGAAGCGGCGGAGACGTTCCTACATAGGATACTGAACTGTGCCGTCGTGGCACAAAGTCCTACTGGACGCAATAC
>NZ_JBNHHB010000420.1:0-2242 GCF_059091905.1 Arthrobacter sp. Dra40 | reverse complement strand
GCACTTTCAACCAATAAAAAATTGGTATCAACAAACTTGGCACACTATTGAGTTCTCAAACAACAGGAGCAAACGAATACTTAGCAAAAGAATTTCCAGGAAATTCGCTTTGTTTTTTCTTCGCTGCGATGTTTCTAGAGTATTTCATTCCATTTCTTCCTGTCAAATCCGCGTTTCCGCTTCTTTTTCCTGGAAAAGGCATGAACCCAGCGAGAAACTTCAGTGGATTTGCCTGCGCACTGGGCGCATGACGATCACTGTCATTTATCGGAGGGGGTTTGTCGCATTCCGGCTGGCTGTTTCACAACCTGCGGCGGCGACTCAGAAAACATTACACGGCACCGGCGCGGGCTGCAAATCGCTCGGGGGTGAGGCGCGCCACCCATGCGAAAGGGCCCGCAGTCGCCTCTCGCGGAGGAACAACGGGCCCTTGGGCAACGCCGGGAGGTGCCGGCAGCGAACCAGATCAGGCAGAAACTTCGACCATCGCGAGCGTGCGCTTGCCGCGGCGCATCAACAAGTACTTGCCGTGCAGCAATTGGTCCGCCCCCACCACGGTCTCAGGATCGCTGATTTTCCGGTTGTTAACGTAGGCACCCCCCTCTGCCACCGTGCGGCGGGCGGCGGAATTACTGGCAGCCAACCCCGACTGAACCAGCAGGTCGATGATTCCGGTGGTATCTGCGCCGGTAACGGCGGTGGGAAGTTCCGCCGTCGCGGCGACCAGGGTCGCCTCGTCCAGTTCGGCAAGTTCCCCCTGTCCGAAGAGAGCGGAGGAGGCAGCGATCACCTTGTCGGTCGCTTCGGTACCGTGAACAATCGAGGTCACCTCGTAGGCCAAGGCGCGCTGTGCTTCACGGGTATGCGGCCGTTCGGCTACGGCCCGCTCGAGCTCGTCGATCTCCTCCCGCGAGCGGAAGGTGAAGACCTTGAGCCTTTGGACGACGTCAGCGTCCGCCGTGTTGAGCCAGAACTGATACATGGCGTACGGGCTGCACATGTCCGCGTCCAGCCAGATCGCATTGCCCTCGCTCTTACCGAACTTGGTGCCGTCCGAATTTGTGATCAGGGGCGTGCCGATTGCATGAACGGCTTTGCCTTCAACTTTGCGGATCAGCTCGATGCCGCTGGTGAGGTTTCCCCACTGATCGGATCCCCCGGTTTGCAGGATGCAGCCGTACTGCCGGTATAGCTCCAGGTAGTCCATGCCCTGCAGGATCTGGTAGCTGAATTCCGCGTAGCTGATCCCGTCCTCGGAATTTAGCCGGGACGCGACGATGTCCTTCTTGACCATTGTGCCGACGCGGAAGTGCTTGCCGATGTCGCGCAGGAAATCCAGCACGCTCATCGGAGCCGTCCAGTCGAGGTTGTTGACCATGCGCGCAGCGTTCTCGCCGTCGAAGTCCAAAAAGCGCTGGACTTGCCCCTTGAGGCGGTCCACCCACTCCGCCACGGTTTCCTTCGTGTTCATGGTGCGCTCGGCGGTGGGTCTGGGATCCCCGACCAACCCGGTGGAGCCGCCCACCAACCCCAGTGGCTTGTGCCCGGCCAACTGCAGCCGGCGCATGGTCAGCAACTGGACCAGGTTGCCCAGGTGAAGGCTCGGGGCAGTCGGATCGAAGCCGCAGTAATACGTGATCGGATCCCCCGCCAGCAGCTTCTCAAGTTCCGCCTCATCGGTGGAAACATGGACAAGTCCGCGCCACTTCAGTTCCTGCCAAACGTTGGCAAAACCTGGGTCGTTGCGTTGGGAATCGAGAAACGTATTAGTCACGGTTACCAAAATATCAGCCTTCAATGCCCTCGGGGACGTCGCCTTCGGCCAACAGGCGCAGCCGCTGGGTCGGACGGGTCATCGCCACATACAGGTCGCCGACCCGGCCACTGACCCGGGCCAAAAGCTCAGCCGGTTCGAGCACTACCACCGCGTCGAATTCGAGGCCTTTGGCCTCCTGCGGGCCGAGCACGCTAATGTCCTGCTCCAGTCCCCCGGCGCCGCCACCCACGCGTTCACCGTAGGTCGCGGCCAGCGCCTTCCGGACCTCCGGCAGCCGGTGGTCAGAGGCGATGACAGCCAGCAGACCGCCGTCGGCAGCTTCGAGCTCTTCGGGCATTACCTCCAGCAGCCGTTCAATCATGTGGCCGCCCGGCACACGGTCCACAATCGGTGACCAGCGGCCGTCCCGCACGGCCTTGGGCGCCGTCACCACCAGGCCCGCAGCGTTCGCCATCCGGACCGCGG
>NZ_JBNHHB010000419.1:0-2269 GCF_059091905.1 Arthrobacter sp. Dra40 | reverse complement strand
GGCCTCATCCCGGGAGCCTGTTGTGGCGTCCCTCAATCAGTCAATCAGGCGAAGCGCGCCTGGAGCTGCTTGAGTTCGGCAGCCAGCTCCTCGGGCAGGGCATCGCCGAAGCGGGCATACCATTCCTCGATGCCCTTGAGTTCTTCCTTCCACTCCGCCGGATCCACCCGGACGGCTTCTTCGACCTGCTCCGGGGACAGGTCCAGTCCCGTCAGGTCGATTGAATCGCCGGTCGGAATAAAGCCGATCGGGGTTTCAGTCGCGTCCGCGGTGCCCTCGATGCGCTCGATGGCCCACTTGAGCACACGGGAGTTCTCCCCGAAGCCCGGCCAGGCAAAGCCGCCGTCCGCGGTGCGGCGGAACCAGTTGACCAGGAAGACCTTGGGCAGCCGCTCCGGATTGGCCTTGCCCTCGATGGAACCCCAGTGCTTGAGGTAGTCGCCGGCGTTGTAGCCCATGAACGGGAGCATGGCCATCGGGTCGCGGCGGACCACACCGACGGCGCCGGAAGCGGCGGCGGTGGTCTCCGACGACAGGGTCGAGCCCATAAAGATGCCGTTGGTCCAGGAGCGGGCCTGGGTGACCAGCGGGATGGTGGTCTTGCGTCGGCCGCCGAAGAGGATCGCGTGGATCTCCACACCGTCCGGGCTGTAGTACTCCTGGGCCAGCATGTCGATCTGCGAGATCGGCGTGCAGAACCGGGAGTTCGGGTGGGCAGCCGGGCGGCCTGAGTCCGGCGTCCAGTCGTTGCCCTCCCAGTCGATCAGGTGGGCCGGGACTTCGTCCGTCATGCCCTCCCACCAGACACCGCCGTCGTCGGTGAAGGCCACGTTGGTGAAGATGGAGTTGCCCTTGGCGATGGCGCGCATGGCATTGGGGTTGGTGCTCCAGCCGGTACCCGGTGCGACGCCGAACAGGCCGTACTCCGGGTTCACGCCGCGCAGTTCGCCCTCTTTGCCGATCCGCATCCAGTTGATGTCGTCGCCGAGGGTCTCGGCCTTCCAGCCCTCAATGGTCGGATCCAGCAGCGCCAGGTTGGTCTTGCCACAGGCGGACGGGAACGCGGCGGCGATGTTGTAGGCCTTGCCCTGCGGGCTGGTCAGCTTGAGGATGAGCATGTGCTCGGCCAGCCAACCTTCGTCGCGGGCGATGACCGAAGCGATGCGCAAGGCGTAGCACTTCTTGCCCAGCAGCGCGTTGCCGCCGTAGCCCGAGCCGTAGGACCAGATGGAGCGCTCCTCGGGGAAGTGCACAATCCACTTCTCCTCGTTGCAGGGCCAGACAACGTCGTCCTGGCCGGGTTCCAGCGGGGCGCCGACCGAATGCAGTGCGGGGACGAAGAACGCGTCCTCGGCCTCCATCTTGCGCAGCACGTCGGTGCCGATGCGGGCCATGATG
Source organism: Arthrobacter sp. Dra40 (assembly GCF_059091905.1). Classification (NCBI taxonomy): domain Bacteria; kingdom Bacillati; phylum Actinomycetota; class Actinomycetes; order Micrococcales; family Micrococcaceae; genus Arthrobacter; species Arthrobacter sp. Dra40. Next base: position 871 of record NZ_JBNHHB010000419.1, on the reverse strand, counting down.
CGCATGGAGGCGACCACGTAGGCGGAGTCGGTGATCTCCACGCCGTACTGCGGCTGTTCAGCGTCCAGGGGACCCATGACGAACGGAATCACGTACATGGTGCGTCCGCGCATGCTGCCGGCGAAGCGGTCCATGAGGATCGACTTCATATCGGCGGGGTTCATCCAGTTGTTGGTGAACCCGGCGTCGGCTTCCTTCTCCGAGCAGATGTAAGTCCGCTCTTCGACGCGGGCCACGTCCTTCGGGTCGGACGAACCGGCAAAAGAGTTCGGGAAGAGCTCCGGGTTCAGCCGCTTCAGCGTGCCTGCTTCGACCAACTGATCGGTCAGACGTGCATATTCCTCGTCGGAGCCGTCGACCCAATACACAGAGTCGGGCTGCGTCAGCTCGGAAACTTCGGCAACCCAGGCCAGAAGCTTTGCGTGTGTAGTTGGGGCATCCATAAGTGTTTCCTCAAGAACCGGCTGACGCGTGATATCGCCCATGACTCATCCCTTTCTTGGGCCAGTGGTGTGTATCGATGCTATGGGGCCGTGCCTAGACCAGCTCGGTGTCGAAGAGCCGGTTTTTTCCAACCCCTAGAGGATGGGCCCGCGATTCCGCGGTTTTTCTCTAAGGCAAGCATACTTTATGTGATTAAGGTCATATAGACCGGTCTAGTTTATGTGACCTTCACCGCCGCAGTCGGATGTCGGGGCGCCTCAAAGATGCCGCAAGGCCCGGATTTCCGGGAGAAATCGGGCCTTCACCCCTCGATTTGGCGACTGTCCGGCAAACACGCTACAGTTGTATCCGGCCGCGAGGCCAAGCGCCCATAGCTCAGCTGGATAGAGCGTCTGTCTACGGAACAGAAGGCCGGGGGTTCGAATCC
>NZ_JBNHHB010000418.1:0-2317 GCF_059091905.1 Arthrobacter sp. Dra40 | reverse complement strand
CGGGCTGCTCCGGCCGGATTACGGCCAGGTCTGGGTGCACGGCGTGGATGTCTGGGCCGAACCGCTCACGGCCAAGCGCCTCATGGGAGTGCTTCCCGACGGGGTGCGCCTGTTCGACCGGCTGACCGGCGAGCAGTTGGTCACTTACGCCGGGCTGCTGCGCGGCATGGACCGGGAGACCGTCGCCGCACGCGTTCCGGACCTGCTGCGGGCCATGGACCTGACCAACGACGCCGGCACCTTGGTGGTGGACTACTCGGCCGGTATGACCAAGAAGGTCGCCTTGGCCACCGCGCTGATCCATGCGCCCAGGCTGTTGGTGCTCGACGAACCGTTCGAGGCGGTTGATCCGGTCTCTGCAGCGAACATCCGCGACATCCTCCACGACTACGTGGCCTCCGGTGGCACGGTCATTGTTTCCAGCCATGTCATGGACCTGGTCCAGCGCATGTGCGACCACGTGGCAGTGATCGCCGGCGGCAACGTGCTCGCCGCCGGCACCGTGGACGAAGTGCGGGCCGGAGCCAGCCTCGAAGAGCGCTTCGTCCAGCTGGTCGGCGGCCGGACCCAGGCGGAGGGGCTCGAGTGGTTGCGCACCTCGTAAGGCTGAAGCTGACGCTGCTGCGCAACAGCTTCAAGCGCAGCCCGTGGCAGTTGGTCGGCGTGATCCTCGGCGGTCTGTATGCGCTCGGTGTGCTGGCCCTGCTGATTGCCGGATTGTTCTTCCTCAGCAACACCGAGCCGGCGCTGGCCCGCACAGTAGTGGTGCTGGGCGGCACCGCGGCCTTCCTGGGCTGGGCGCTGATCCCGATGATGGCCACCGGCGTGGACATGACACTGGACCCGGCGCGCTTCGTGACCTATGCCGTGCCGATGCGCCAGCTGCTGCTGGGGCTCGCCATCGGCGGTCTGGTGGGCATCCCGGGCGTGGTGACGCTGGTGGCGGCGCTCGGGCATGCGGCCGCCTGGTGGCAACACCCGGCGGCGCTCGTGGCCGCGGTTGTGTGCGCGGTGATCGCCACGCTCACCTGCGTGGTGCTCTCCCGCGTGACGACGTCGGCGTCCACAACGCTGGCCAGCTCGCGCCGGTTTAAGGACCTCAGCGGCGTTATCGGCATCATTCCGTTGGTGCTGCTGGGGCCGATCATGGTCGGGATCACCGAGGGGTTCCGCAGCTCGCAGGATTTCCTGCCGGCACTGGCCGAGGGACTGGCCTGGTCCCCGCTGGGCGCGGTGTGGGCCGTACCCGGTGACCTGGCGCTGGGCAACTGGGGCGCGGCCGAAGCTCGGCTGCTCATCGCGGTGGCTTTCCTGGCCCTGATGGCCTGGCTCTGGAAGCTGAGCCTGGCCCGGGCGCTGGTCACTCCGCCGTACAACGCCGTATCCCGGAAAGCGGGCGGCAATCTGGGCTGGTTCTCCCGGATGCCCGGCACGCCGGCAGGAGCCGTGGCAGCGCGGGCGCTCATCTACTGGTTCAAGGATCCCCGCTACGGGGCGTCACTGGTGACCATCCCGCTGATTCCGGTGGCGGTCTTCTTCGGCCTCTCGCAGGCCGGCGACTTCACCTTCATGCTGTGGCTGGGCCCGATGATCGCCTTCCTGCTGTCGCTGGGCATCTCCGCCGACATCGCCTATGACAACACTGCCTTCGCGCTGCACGTGACCACGGGCGTGAGCGGACGGGCCGACCGGACCGGCCGGGCAGTGGCCTGCGCGGTGATCGCCCTGCCGGCCACCATCGTGTTGACCGTGGTGCCGTTCATCTTCATCGGCGAGTGGCACCTGTTGCCGCCGGTGTCCGGCGTGGCGCTGGGCGTACTGCTGTCCGGGCTGGGCCTGTCCAGCGTGGTCTCGGCCCGGTACACCTACAACGTGCCGCTGCCGGGGGAGAGCCCGTTCAAGACCCCACCGGGTTCGACAGCGCGGATGATGCTGGTCCAGTTCGGCGGCCTCGGCGTGCTGCTGCTGCTCTCGCTGCCGGAGCTGGTGCTGGCGTTGATCGCAGTCCTGACCGGCGGTGCGCTCTGGGGCTGGCTGGCCCTGGTGGTGGGGGCCGTGCTCGGGGCAGTGCTGCTGGCGGCGGGCATCCGGGTGGGCGGCCGCTGGTATGACCGCCGCACGCCCGAACTCCTCCAGGCTGTGGCGAAAAACAAATAGCGTCCCGCCCTCACCTGCCACGGCAGGTGACGACGATGGCGGAGCCCGGCTCCGCCGTCGTCGTTCCTTTTTCAGGGGTTAAGATGGGTGGCATGAGTCTTCCTCCGGATCCTTTCGAAAACGACCCCCGCGCGCCGCAGAACCCGGGCGGGTCCACCGC
>NZ_JBNHHB010000417.1:0-2319 GCF_059091905.1 Arthrobacter sp. Dra40 | reverse complement strand
GGGCCCGTACTGCTTAAGGAGCAGTTCTAACGGCCAAAGTTAGGCTGTTGTACTCCTCCTCTTCGTGATGAAGCCCCAGATCACCAGCACGATCAGGGCGCCAATAATAGCCCAGATCCACGATGCGAGGCTAAAGAATTCGTTCATATCGACACCTGCCACGGCACCGCCGATCCAGCCACCCAGGAGGGCGCCGATGACACCGAGGACCAGTGTGGCAATCCAGCCGCCGCCCTGCCGTCCGGGAAGGATCAACTTTGCGATGGCGCCGGCAATAAGTCCAAGTAAGAGGAAAGCTAGGAAGTTCATCAGGTGCATCTCCTTTGGTAGGTGATACTTCATTTCTCCCGGTCAGACCGGGTTGCTGCTCCTTGTAAGCATCACGCTACCGCATGGACAGCGTGCTTAGTAAGTTCCCACGCCCACTTAGTACCTAAAACGTGACAGAACTACAACGAGTGATACAGTTCGGCCTCAAAAAGCGCCCTTAGTCGGCGATGGTGGCCAGCACGGCACCGGCGGAAACCGTGTCACCGGGCTTGGCGGTCAGCCCGGAAATCGTCCCGGACTTATGGGCCGTGAGCGGCTGCTCCATCTTCATCGCTTCCAGCACGACGACGAGATCACCTTCTGCGACGGCGTCGCCCTCGGAGACCGCCACCTTGACGATCGTGCCTTGCATCGGCGAAGCCAACGCGTCGCCGCTGGCAGGCGCGCCGGCGGCCGAACCGGAACGTCCCCGGCTGCGCTTAGACTTGCCGTTTGACTTAGCCGGCGGCCCGGACAGGCCGCCCAAGCCTGCCGGGAGCACGACTTCGAGCCGCTTGCCCCCGACTTCGACAGTGACCCGCTGGCGTTCGCTCTCATCCTCAGGGGCAGCCGCCGGGGCGGACTGGAACGCCGGTATGTCATTGACGAATTCGGTTTCGATCCAGCGGGTGTGGACGCTGAAGGCCCCCTCCGCCGGAGCGAACGCCGGGTCGGCCACTGCAGCCCGGTGGAACGGCAGGACGGTGGGCATTCCGCCGATCTCCATCTCGTCCAGTGCCCGCCGCGCGCGCTCCAGCGCCTGCGTACGGGTGCTTCCGGTAACAATCAATTTGGCCAGCATCGAGTCGAAATTGCCGCCAATGACTTCACCGGCTTCTATGCCGGAATCCACGCGGACGCCGGGGCCCGTGGGCAGGCGCAGGGTTTCGACGGTGCCGGGGGCCGGCATGAAGTTGCGGCCGGCGTCCTCGCCGTTAATACGGAACTCGAACGAGTGGCCGCGCACTTCCGGGTCGCCATAGCCAAGTTCTTCGCCGCGGGCCAGGCGGAACTGTTCCCGGACCAGGTCGATGCCGGTGACTTCCTCTGAAACGGGGTGCTCCACCTGCAGGCGGGTGTTGACCTCCAGGAAGGAGATAGTGCCGTCTTGGCCGACCAGGAATTCACAGGTGCCGGCGCCCTGGTAATTGGCTTCGCGCAGGATGGCCTTGGACGCTTCGTAGAGGCGTTGATTCTGCTCCGCCGAGAGGAAGGGGGCCGGGGCCTCCTCCACGAGTTTTTGGTTGCGGCGCTGCAGCGAGCAGTCCCGGGTGGATATGACCACCACGTTGCCATGGGCATCGGCAAGGCACTGGGTTTCCACGTGCCGGGGAGAGTCCAGGAAACGCTCCACAAAGCATTCGCCCCTGCCGAACGCCGCCGTGGCCTCGCGCACCGCTGATTCGTAGGACTCGGGGATGTCGCCGCGGTCGCGGACCACCTTGATGCCGCGGCCGCCGCCGCCGTAGGCCGCTTTGATGGCCAGCGGCAGGCCGTGCGTGTCGGCGAAGTCCAGGACCTCCTGCACGCTGCCCACCGGATCGGGCGTGCCGGGGACCAGGGGCGCGCCTACCCGTTCGGCGATATGCCGGGCCTGGACTTTGTCGCCCAGTTGGGAGATGGCGTCGGGGGAGGGGCCAATCCAGGTCAGCCCCGCGTCGATGACCCGCTGGGCGAAGTCTGCGTTTTCGGAGAGGAAGCCATAGCCGGGGTGGACGGCGTCGGCACCGGCAGCCTCTGCTACCTGCAGGAGCTTGTCCATCACCAGGTAGGACTCGGCAGCGGTGCTGCCGCCCAGCGCGTAGGCTTCGTCTGCCAGCCGGACATGCAGGGCATCCCGGTCCGGATCCGCGTAGACGGCGACCGAGGCAATGCCCTCGTCCCGTGCGGCGCGAACGATGCGAACGGCAATCTCACCACGGTTGGCGATCAGTACCTTGGTGATGCGCTGGGTCATTCAAAGCTCCTTCTATCCTTGAGGAGCCTAGCCTGATTTTGCGGGAATCGCTC
>NZ_JBNHHB010000416.1:0-2354 GCF_059091905.1 Arthrobacter sp. Dra40 | reverse complement strand
CCGAGGGCCGAGACTCAAACCGCCCAAGAAAGGTGCTGCGGGCAACTAGAATCTGCGCCATGCCCAAGTTGTTCGCCGATACGGCGCCGCTCAAGGAGAGCCCGGAGTTTCGGCGGCTGTGGATCGGAACCTCGCTCTCCGCCATCGGCGCGCAGCTGACGGCAGTGGCAGTGAGCCTGGAGGTTTACCAGCTCACCGGATCGACCTTGGCCGTCGGGGCCGTTGGCGTCGTCGGGCTGATTCCGCTGGTGCTGGCCGGGCTCTACGGCGGATCCGTCGTGGATGCCCACGACCGGCGCAAAGTAGCTCTTTACTCCGGCCTGGTGCTCTGGGCCTGCACCGCGGTGTTTGCCGTGCAGGCGTGGTTCCGGCTGGAGCAGGTGTGGCTGCTGTACGTGGTGATTGCAGTGCATTCGGCCGCCGCAGGCCTCAACCAGCCCGCACGCAGCGCCATCGTGCCGCGGCTGGTCCGGCGCGAGATGCTGCCGGCTGCCAATGCGCTGACCATGATGACGTTCGGACTGGGCATGACCATCGGCCCGCTGGCTGCCGGTGTGCTGGTGGCAAGCGTCGGTTTCGGCTGGACCTACACTCTGGACGTCATCACCTTCACCGCAGCCATCTGGGCAGTGGTCAAGCTGCCGCCGATCCCGCCCGAAGGCGAGGTGCGCAAGGCCGGCCTGCGGTCCGTCATCGAAGGCCTGCAGTTCCTGCGCACCCGTCCCAACATCCGCATGACGTTCCTGGTGGACATGGCCGCGATGGTCCTGGCCCAGCCGCGCGCGCTGATGCCCGCCATCGGGGCGGTGATTATCGGCGGCGGCGAGGCAACCGCAGGTATCTTGCTGGCGTCGGTGGCCGCCGGGTCCTTCATCGCCGCAGTGTTCTCCGGCCCGCTGGGAGGAATCCGCCGCCAGGGACTGGCCGTGCTGTGGTGTGTCGTGGTGTGGGGCATCGCCGTCGCAGGGTTCGGCGCCGTCGTCGTCCTGGCCGGGCGTTCACATGCCGCCGCCGCGGGAGATGTGAGCGGCTGGCTCCTGCCGGCAGCCCTCTGCCTTGCCGTCGCCGGTGGCGCGGATACAGTCAGCGGCGTTTTCCGCAACACCATCCTGCAAACGGCGACGCCGGACGCCATGCGCGGACGGCTGCAGGGCATCTTCATCGTGGTGGTGGCCGGCGGCCCCAGGCTGGGCGACGCCGTCGCGGGCGGTGGCGGCCAGTGGTTGGGGGAGGGATTCGCAGCGCTGCTCGGCGGCATCGCGTGTGTTTGCGCCGTAGCGCTACTGCACAGGCTGCAGCCACGATTCTCCCGCTACGACGACAGGCACCCCGAACCCTAGGCGGCTGCACCTGCCGGAGGCGGGTGGGAGCCTTCCGGGAGGCAACCCCGGCGCCGTCCTCAGCCGCGCAAGCCCGGCCTGAGGAACATGGCGCTGCCGTCCAGCGTTGGAATAAGTGTCCGGTGGATACACTGAAACCGGACATGCTTGCGCCCGCATCGGCACAGGGCCGGATCGGCGTGGGAGAGGAATCAGACGCGGTGCACAACCACTTTAATGGACTGAAAACGGCGGGCCTGCTGGGCGGGCTCTTCGCCCTGCTGCTGGCGATCGGCGCTCTGCTGGCCAGCGGAACCGGCAGTGCCAACTGGATCTGGATCATGGCCCTGATCGGCGTGGGCACAACCGCCTACAGCTACTGGAACAGCGACAAGCTGGCCATCCGCAGCATGCAGGCATATCCGGTGACCGAAGCCGACCAGCCGGGCATGTACCGCATCGTGCGAGAACTGTCCACGCGGGCCAACCAACCGATGCCGCGGCTCTATGTGTCCCCGACGATGGCTCCCAACGCCTTTGCCACCGGCCGCAACCCGAAAAACTCGGCCGTCTGCTGCACCGAGGGCATTCTGCGCCTGCTGGATGAGCGGGAACTGCGCGGGGTGCTGGGGCATGAGCTGATGCACGTGTACAACCGCGACATTCTGACGTCATCCGTTGCCGCTGCCGTGGCGGGCGTGATCACCTCGGTTGCCCAGTTCCTGTTGTTTTTTGGCGGACGCGACCGCAACGCGAACCCGATCGCGCTGATCGCCATGTCGCTGCTGGCCCCGCTGGCGGCCATGATGATTCAAATGGCAGTCAGCCGTACGCGCGAGTACGACGCTGACGAGGACGGCGCCACGCTGACCGACGACCCTCTGGCGCTGGCTTCGGCGCTCCGCAAGCTGCAGTACGGCACGCAGCAAGCGCCTCTGCCGCAGGACCAGAAGCTGGTCAACACCAGCCACCTGATGATTGCCAACCCGTTCAAGGGCGGTGGCGTGAAGAAGATGTTCAGCACCCACCCGCCGA
>NZ_JBNHHB010000415.1:0-2372 GCF_059091905.1 Arthrobacter sp. Dra40 | reverse complement strand
GTGCGTACGAAGCACGTCCCCCAGCGCGGTGACCACCGACTCGGTGGCTTTGAAGCTTGCCATCGAAATCACGACCGGCCCGGAATGCCCGTCGCTGAGATCCGGCACCGTGAGTTCCTGGGCATTCAGGGTCACGGCGCCGTCGTCGCGGCGCTGCAGCCGGCCGCGCACCACCACGATCAAATCTTCGGCGAGCACCGTGGCGATCGGCGCGTACGCCTGGCCGAAGAACATCACTTCCATCGAACCGCCCAGGTCTTCGACCTCGGCGCGGGCATAGGCGTTGCCGCTGTTCTTGGCGATCCGGCGCTGCAGCGAGGTGATCATGCCCGCGATGGTGATGATTTGTCCGTCCGGCGGGCCGTCCTCACCGATCACGGAGGTGATCGACATGTCGGCGTGCTGGCTCAGGATCCCGTCCAGTCCCTGCAGCGGATGGTCGGAGACATACAGCCCGAGCATGTCGCGCTCGAACGCGAGCTTGTCCTTCTTGTCCCATTCGGGCAGATCCGGCACGTCAACGGCGAGCCCTCCGGCGGTTTCCCCGCCGTCGTCGAATGCGCTGAAGAGGTCGAATTGGTTGGCGGCCTCGTTGCGCTTGAGCACAATAACGGAGTCCACCGCTTCCTCGTGGATCATGGCGAGGGCACGGCGGGGATGGCCCAGCGAGTCGAAGGCGCCGGCCTTGACCAGCGATTCGATCGTGCGCTTGTTGCACACCACGGCCGGAACCTTTTGCAGGAAATCGCTGAAGCTGGCGAAATTGCCCTTCTCCTCGCGTGCAGCCACCATGGCGTGCACCACGTTCGCTCCGACGTTGCGGATGGCACCCATGCCGAAGCGGATGTCGGTGCCGACGGGGGTGAAGTTCAGCGCCGATTCATTCACGTCCGGCGGCAGCACGGTGATGCCCATGTGCCGGCATTCATTCAGGTACAGCGCCAATTTGTCCTTGTCGTCGCCCACCGAGGTCAGCAAGGCGGCCATGTACTCGGCCGGATAGTGCGCCTTGAGGTAGGCCGTCCAGTAGGACACCAGACCGTAGGCGGCCGAGTGCGCCTTGTTAAACGCGTAGTCGGAGAACGGCAGCAGGATGTCCCACAGCGCCTTGACGGCTGCCTCGGAGTAGCCGCGGTCCACCATTCCCTGGTGGAAACCGGCGTACTGCTTGTCCAGCTCCGATTTTTTCTTCTTGCCCATGGCGCGGCGCAGAATGTCCGCCTGGCCCAGCGAGAAGCCGGCCACCTTCTGGGCGATCGCCATCACCTGCTCCTGGTAGACGATCAGGCCGTAGGTGGTGTCCAGAATGTCCCGCAGCGGTTCTTCCAGCTCCGGATGGATCGGTGTTATTTCCTGGACGCCGGTCTTGCGCAGGGCGTAGTTGGTGTGCGAGTTCGCACCCATCGGCCCCGGCCGGTACAGCGCGATTACGGCGGAGATGTCTTCGAAGTTGTCCGGCCGCATCATCTTCAGCAGCGAGCGCATCGGTCCGCCGTCGAGCTGGAACACGCCCAGGGTATCGCCGCGGGCGAGCAGTTCGTAGGATGCGCGGTCGTCGAGGTCGAGCGTTTCAAGGTCCAGATCCACGCTCTGGTTCAGCTTGATGTTCTCGATGGCGTCGGTGATGATCGTCAGGTTGCGCAGGCCGAGGAAGTCCATCTTGATCAGGCCGAGGCCTTCACAGGTGGGATAGTCGAACTGCGTGATGACCTGGCCGTCCTGCTCGCGGCGCATGATCGGGATGATGTCGATCAGCGGCTCCGACGACATGATGACGCCGGCCGCGTGCACGCCCCATTGGCGCTTCAGGCCCTCCAAACCCAGCGCGGTTTCGAAGACCTTCGCGGAGTCGGGATCGGACTTGAGCAGTTCGCGCATCTCCTCGGCCTCGCCGTAGCGCTTGGCGTCGGGATCGTGGACTTCCTTCAGCGTCAGGCCCTTGCCCATCACATCCGGCGGCATGGCCTTGGAGAGCCGCTCGCCGGTGGAGAACGGGTAGCCCATCACGCGGGACGAGTCCTTCAACGCCTGCTTAGCCTTGATGGTGCCGTAGGTGACGATCATGGCCACCCGGTCGTCACCGTATTTTTCAGTGACGTATTTGATCACCTCCGGGCGGCGCCGGTCGTCAAAGTCAACGTCGAAGTCAGGCATCGAGACGCGGTCCGGGTTCAGGAAGCGCTCGAAGATCAGACCATGCTGGAGGGGGTTCAGGTCGGTGATGCGCATCGCATATGCGACCATGGAGCCGGCACCGGACCCTCGGCCCGGACCCACCCGGATGCCGTGGTCCTTGGACCAGTTGATGAAGTCGGCGACCACCAGGAAGTAGCCGGGGAAGCCCATCTGGAGGATGATGCCGATCTCATATT
>NZ_JBNHHB010000414.1:0-2390 GCF_059091905.1 Arthrobacter sp. Dra40 | reverse complement strand
GTGGCCAGCATCGGCGCTTCGTCGGTGTGGGTATAGATAATCTTGGCCATGGGTGAGGCGTCTCCCTGCAAAAAGTGGGTCTTCAGTGTTTACTCAACTCCTCCAATTTACCCGAGGAGGCTGAATCGGTCCCGGTCGAAGACGCGCACCCTTCATGCAGAACAGCCGCGGGCAGGCGCCGTGCGGCCCACGTCACCCGCTGCGGGCCGCTCCCCGCCGCCTCCCAAGCCCGACGGCGGCGCCCGGCACGACGGCGCGCCCCGCCTTCCGGAGGCGGCTTGGCTCAGAGGCCGGTGCCGGGACCGAAGACCTGCGAGCGGTGCGCAACGTTGCCCTGTTCCAGGTGGGTGTCCTTGCCGCCGCCGCCCGGCCGGGCCGCCTCGGCATCCCGCGCGGCCTCGTGCCGGTCGGCTGACTCGTAGGAGCGCGGCTTGCGTAGTTTGGATGCCATGAAGAAAGCCACGGCACCGGCCACAATCACCGCCACAATCACCACGCCCAGCCAGATGTCGCCCGTTCCCGCCGCCGCGGTGGTTTACATCGCCAGCACAGTGTGCCTCCCTTAACCGCCGGTGCCGGACACACCGTTCCTCTTGAACCTATGTGCCCGGCACTGCGCTGGCAAGCATTTCGCCTACCGGTCCCGGATTCATTCCCTGGGCGGGAGCCGGCGGAGGCTGCACCAGTCAGTGGAAAAAGTGGCGCGCTCCGGTGAAGTACATGGTGATGCCGGCCGCCTGGGCCGCCGCCACTACTTCCTCGTCGCGCACCGAACCACCCGGCTGCACCACGGCACGGACGCCGGCGTCGATGAGGATCTGCAGCCCGTCCGCAAACGGGAAGAAGGCGTCCGACGCCGCCACGGCGCCGCGGGCCCGCTCGGGTGCTCCGGCGTCCCGCACATTGGCCGCCCCGCCGGCAGCGTCGGCTCCCCCGCCGATTGCCACGCCGAGGGTATTGGCCCGCTCCACCGCCAGCCGGCAGGAATCGAGCCGGTTGACCTGGCCCATCCCGATGCCCACGGCCGCACCGTTGGCCGCGACCAAGATGGCGTTGGACTTCGCCGAGCGCACCGCGTGCCAGGCGAAGGCCAGATCGGCCAGCGTTGCCTCGTCGGCCGCCTCGCCGGCGGCCAGCGTCCAGTTGGCGGGATCGTCGCCGTCGGCATCAATGCGGTCCGAGGCCTGCAGCAGCATGCCGCCGGAGACCTGCTTGTATTCGACCGTGTCCCGGGCAAAGCCCTCGGGCAGGACGAGCAGCCGGATGTTCTTCTTCTGCGCCAGGATCTCAACCGCTTCCGCGTCGAAGCCCGGGGCCACGACTACCTCGGTGAAGATGTCCTTGACGGTCTTCGCCATGCCGGCGGTCACCGTCCGGTTTGCTGCGATGACGCCGCCGAACGCGGACACCGGGTCGGTCGCGTGCGCCTTGGCGTGCGCATCGGCGATCGGATCTGCGGCGCCCGGGGAGGCAACGGCGATGCCGCACGGGTTGGCATGCTTAACCACGGCAACGGCCGGCTGGGCGAAGTCGAACGCTGCCCGCACGGCGGCATCGGCGTCCACGTAGTTGTTGAAGCTCATCGCCTTGCCGTGCAGCTGCACGGCCTGCGCGATGCCGGGCTCCGCGCCGGCCTCCACATACAGTGCGGCGGCCTGGTGCGGGTTTTCGCCGTAGCGCAGCGACTCCGAACGCTCCAGCGCCAGGCCCGCGTAGGGCGGGAACTTCGGCGCCTCGGCCGAGCCGGATTCGGCAGCCTCGGCGTCGTCGCCGAACTGCTCGGCGGTCCACTTGGCCACGGCAGTGTCATAGGCGGCGGTGTGCGCAAACGCCAGGGACGCCAGCCGGCGGCGGGTCTTCAGGTCGAAGCCACCGGACGCGGCAGCCTCCACCACGTCGCCGTAGCCGGCCGGGTCGACGACCACCGCCACACTCGGATGGTTCTTCGCGGCGGCCCGCACCATCGAGGGTCCGCCAATGTCGATCTGTTCGACGACGTCGTCCTGACTGGCACCGGACTTCACGGTCTGCACGAACGGGTAGAGGTTGACCACCACCAAGTCGAACGGCTCGACGTCGAGCTCTTGGAGCTGCCGGACGTGGTCGTCCAGCCGGCGGTCGGCCAGAATGCCGGCGTGAACGCGCGGGTGCAGGGTCTTGACCCGGCCGTCCAGGCATTCCGGGAAGCCGGTGATCTCGGAGACCTCGGTGACCGGAACGCCCGCGGCGGCGATCTTCTTCGCCGTCGAGCCCGTGGAGACGATGCTGACCCCGGCGGTGTGCAGGCCCTGCGCCAGCTCCTCCAGCCCGGTCTTGTCGTACACCGAGATCAACGCACGGCGGATGGGAACACGGTCAAGCTGCTTCAAGCTCACGCAAATCTCCAAGGA
>NZ_JBNHHB010000413.1:0-2413 GCF_059091905.1 Arthrobacter sp. Dra40 | reverse complement strand
TCATCGACTCGCTCAGCGTCCAGCCCAACGCCATCTTCTCCGTCCAATGGTCCGCCTACATGATCTTCATCGTGATCATCGGCGGCATCGGCTACCTGGAGGGCCCGCTGCTGGGTGCCATCGTGTTCTACGCGCTGCAGCAACTGCTGGCCGGCTACGGATCCTGGTACATGATCATCCTCGGCGCCATCGGCGTCGCCGGAGCCATCTGGCTCCCGCGCGGCCTCTGGGGCACCATCACCAACAAGACCGGCATCCAACTCTTCCCCGTCGGCTACCGGCTCAACCCGCCATGGACCTCGCCGCCGGAACCTTCCCACCGGAGGGGCTCGTTGGCAGGGTAAGGCACAGAGCAACATCCGGCACTAGATAAGGAGCCTGGCATGAAAATCAATGCGCTGGTCATCGAAGAGAAGGACGCGCCGTTCGTAGCCGAGCAGTTGGAGCTGGACGCGCCCGGACCGGGCGAGGTGCTGGTGAAGGTCACCGCCGTCGGGCTCTGCCATACGGACCTGATCACCCAGGCAGGGGACATGCCGCTGCCGCTGCCCGGCGTGCTGGGCCATGAAGGTTCCGGTGTGGTGGAAGCGGTGGGTGCAGGCGTCACCAATGTTGCCGTGGGCGACCACGTGATCATGGGCTGGGCCTACTGCGGCGAGTGCAGGAACTGCCTGCGCGGCGAGCACCGCTACTGCCTGCGTCTGGGCGAAGCGCTGGTGAGCGGTGCCCGCTTCAAGGGGCCCGACGCCGGCACCTCCGCCTACACGAGATCCGACGGACGCAAGGTTTCCGGCCACTTCTTCGGCCAGTCCTCCTTCGCCGACTACTCGCTGGCGCTGGCGTCCTCGCTGGTGAAGGTGGACCAAGACATTCCGCTGGAACTGCTCGGGCCGCTGGCCTGCGGCATCACGACCGGTGCCGGTGCCGTGTTCAACACCGCCAAGCCCGAACCCGGCCAGTCGCTGGTGGTGTATGGAGCCGGCGCTGTGGGCCTGGGGGCAGTAATGGCCGCGAAAAACACGCCTGCTGCCACCATCATCGCCATCGATCTGCACGATTCGCGGCTGGAACTGGCACGCGAACTGGGGGCCACCCACACCATCAACCCGGGCAACGCCAATGCGCTCGAGCAAATCCAACGCATCTGCGGCGGGCCGGCCGACTACGTGCTCGAATGCACCGGGAACATCAAGGTGGTCGAAGAAGCAGCTGACGCCGTCGGCATGCTGGGCACACTGGTGCTGATTGGCGGGGCGCCTGCGGAGGCACGGTTCTCGGTGGACCACCTGCGCACGCTCTGGGGCAAGCGGATTGTCGGTACCCTCGGCGGGTCCAGCACTTCGGGACAATTGATCCCCGGTCTGATCTCCCTGTACAAGGCCGGACGGTTCCCCTTCGACAAGCTGGTGAAGTACTACGGATTCGACCAGATCGACGCCGCCATCGCCGATTCGACGTCCGGCGGGACCATCAAGGCTGTGCTGAAGGTCGCCGGCTGAAACCCCTTCTCTGCCGGGCTGCGCAGCTACGGTAGGGAACAACCATGCAATCAACCTGAAAGGACGGGATATGTCCCTGCTTGATGCCTCCTTGTGGGAGGGCAAAATCTACCTCAACGGCTGGCGCGAGGGCGGTGCCGGCACCGCTGCCTCCGTGGAACCGGCCACCGGCGACACCCTGGGCACCTACGGCCTGGCCTCGGTCCAGGACGTAAACGAAGCCGCCGCCGTGGCTGCCGCGGCGCAGAAGGAATGGGCCGCCCGCAAACCCGAAGAACGCGCCGCCGTACTGCGCCGCGCCGGCACCCTGTGGGAAGAACACGCTGACGAAATCCAGTCCTGGATCGTACGGGAGTCCGGGGGCATCGGCCCCAAGGCCGGACTGGAAACCCACATCGCCGCGAACGAATGCTACGAAGCCGCCGCGCTGCCTTCGCTGCCGGCCGGCGACGTGCTCACGACCAACGAGGACCGCTGGTCGTTCGCCCGCCGCCGCCCGGTCGGCGTCGTGTCCGTGATCGCGCCGTTCAACTTCCCGCTGATCCTCTCCATCCGCGCGGTCGCCCCCGCCCTGGCACTGGGCAACGCGGTGCTGCTCAAGCCCGACCCCCGCACCGCCGTCTGCGGCGGCGTCACCCTGATGCGCATCTTCGAGGAAGCAGGCCTGCCCGCCGGACTGCTGTCCCTGCTGCCCGGGGGCGCGGACATCGGCGCAGCCGTGGTCGAGGCCCCCGAAGTGCGCGTCATCTCCTTCACCGGCTCCACCGCCGCCGGCCGGAAAATCGGTGAAGCCGCCGCCCGCAACCTCAAGCGCGCGCACCTGGAACTGGGCGGAAACAACGCCATGATCGTGCTGCCCGGCGCCGACCTGGCCAAGGCCGCGTCCGCCGCCGCGTTCGGCTCCTTCATGCACC
>NZ_JBNHHB010000412.1:0-2423 GCF_059091905.1 Arthrobacter sp. Dra40 | reverse complement strand
ATAACGTCCGGTATGTCTTCAACTGAAGAGCTTTTGGAGCGTCTCGGCGTCGATATCGATGCCGAGACGCTCCGTCTCGCTTTAACCCACCGTTCCTACGCCTATGAGCACGGCGGTCTGCCGACCAATGAGCGCCTTGAATTCCTGGGCGACTCGATCCTTGGCTTTTCCGTGACCGACGCGCTTTACCGCGACAATCCGGACCTGCCCGAGGGCGAGCTGGCCAAACGGCGTTCCGCCGTGGTGTCCACCCGGGCGCTGGCCGGCATTGCGCGCAGTCTTGGCGTGGGCCGGCATGTGCTTCTCGGGCAGGGCGAAAAGCTCACCAACGGAGCTGACAAGTCGTCCATCCTGGCCGACACGATGGAGGCGCTCTTTGGCGCCGCCTACTTGTGCCACGGCATCGAAACAGCACGCCAGTTGGTGATGCGGCTCGTCGGGCCGCTCCTGGCCGACTCCGACGCCCTGGGCGCCGGGACGGACTGGAAGACCAGCATCCAGGAACTGGCCGCTGCCCGGAAGATGGGCAACGTGACCTACCGCGTGGAGGGCTCCGGCCCTGACCACGCCCGGACCTTCGTGGCCACACTCCTGATCGGCACCACCGAATTCGGCCAGGGGACCGGCCACTCCAAGAAGGAAGCCGAGCAGGAAGCGGCGGCGACCACGTGGAGGGCCTTGCGTGGCCCCTTGTCCGAATCTCTGACGGAGACCGCCGACTCGGATGCCTGAGCTGCCTGAGGTGGAGGTTGTCCGCCGCGGGTTGGCCCAATGGGTCCGCGGGCGGACAATCACCGGCGTCGACATTTTGGATCAGCGGTCCATCCGCCGGCACGCCTTGGGCGCCGACGACCTGCGCGGGAACCTCATCGGCGCGCACGTTGCCGATGTGGCCCGTCGGGGGAAGTTCCTGTGGATGCCGCTGCTGGAGTCCGCTCCGGCAGGTCCGGTGCACCAGCCCGGCGGCGAGGCCATGCCGGAGGAGCCCAAACTCGCCCTCATGGCGCACCTTGGCATGAGCGGGCAGCTGCTGGTCGAAGACAGCGTGCAGCCGGATGAAAAGCATCTGAAAGTCCGTCTCACGCTCAGTCCGGCGGGCGGAACGAATGGTTCGCCCATGCCGGGCGAGCTGCGGTTCGTTGACCAGCGGATTTTCGGCGGCATGTTCCTGGCAGACCTGGTTCCCACGCGTGATGGCCATGCCGGCGGCACATCCGAAACCGGGCTGCCGCTGATCCCGGTGGAAGCCGCGCACATTGCCCGCGACCCGCTGGACCCGGCGTTCTCCTTCGACGGCTTCTACCAGCGACTGCGGGCCCGCAAGACCGGCATCAAGCGGGCCATCCTGGATCAGGCCCTGGTCTCCGGCATTGGGAACATCTACGCCGATGAAGCGCTGTGGGTTGCCAAGCTGCACTACGCCCGGCCGACGGATACCCTGCGCCGGACGGAAGCCGAACGTCTGATCGCCGCGTGCCAGGACGTCATGGCCCGGGCGCTGGAGGCAGGGGGCACCAGTTTCGATTCCCTCTATGTGAACGTCAATGGTGCCTCCGGATACTTCGACCGGTCACTCAACGCCTATGGCCGCGAAGGCGGGCCCTGCCATCGCTGCGGCGAACTGGGGCTGTCCACCACCATCCGCCGGGACACCTTCATGAACCGGTCGTCCTACTCCTGCCCGGTCTGCCAGCCGAGGCCGCGCAACGGCCGCTGGTAGGCCGGCTAACGCTGCAGTTCCGCCAGGACGGCGTCTGTGTACGCCGGCCACGCCTCGGCAGCCCACGGCCCAAAGTTGCGGTCGGTGAGCGCAATGCACGCGGCCCCGGCGTCGGGATCCGCCCAGAGGAAGGTGCCGGACTGGCCGAAGTGGCCGAACGTCCCCGGCGAGCTGTTCGCACCGGTCCAATGCGGCTCCTTGTGGTCGCGGATTTCGAAGCCCAGGCCCCAGTCGTTCTCCTGCTGGCGTCCGAAGCCGGGCAGCACGCCCGCCAGGTGCGGATAAGCCACGTGTGTTGCTTCCTGCAGCGTGGAGGGGGCCAGCAGCGCCGGCTCCTGGAGTTCGGCGGCGAAGCGGGACAGGTCCGCTGCCGTGGAGGTGGCGCCGGCAGCGGGGGAGCCGTCCAGGCTGGTGTCTGCCATGCCCAGTGGAACGAGCACTCCTTCCTTCAGGTATTGGGCGAAGGTCATGCCGGTGGCCGACTCAAGCGTTTCGCCGAGCACCTCGAAGCCCGCGTTGGAGTAAAGCCGCCGGTCACCGGGGGTGAACCTGACCGTGCGGTCGCCAAAGTCGTAGCCGGCGCAGTGGGCCAGCAGATGGCGAACAGTGGCGCCTTCGGGACCTGCCGCCTGGTCGAGTTCCAGCGCGCCTTCTTCGACCGCCATCAACACGGCATAGGCAC
This sequence comes from Arthrobacter sp. Dra40, assembly GCF_059091905.1. Taxonomy (NCBI): domain Bacteria; kingdom Bacillati; phylum Actinomycetota; class Actinomycetes; order Micrococcales; family Micrococcaceae; genus Arthrobacter; species Arthrobacter sp. Dra40. Next base: position 21 of record NZ_JBNHHB010000412.1, on the reverse strand, counting down.
TGAGGAGTTTGGTGACCGAGG
>NZ_JBNHHB010000411.1:0-2429 GCF_059091905.1 Arthrobacter sp. Dra40 | reverse complement strand
GGCGGGCACTGTTATGCCGGCCGCCGCCAGTGTGGCAGCCGGGTGCCTTGGCAGCCTTTTTTGATCTGCGGGCGGAGGCCGTCTCTGGCAAGATGAAAACATGAGCGAAGAGCAGAAGCCGCAGCCAGAAGAACCGGTCATCGTCGGTGCACTGTCCGGCAGCCCGGGCCCGGCGGAGGACGGGCTCCAGGATTCGGACTCCGGCCCCGCACGCCGGTCCGGCCGCAGCGGTTCCAAACTTGCAGACCTGGTGGATGAACCGGCGAAGGTCATGCGGATCGGCACCATGGTCCGGCAACTGCTTGAAGAAGTACGCAGCGCCCCGCTGGATGATGCCGCACGAACCCGCCTGGCCGAAATCCACGAGCGTTCCGTCAAGGAGCTCGAGGACGGGCTGGCACCGGAGCTGATCGAGGAACTGCACCGGATCAACCTGCCGTTCACCGACGATTCCACGCCCTCAGACGCCGAATTGCGCATCGCCCAGGCTCAGCTGGTCGGCTGGCTGGAAGGTCTCTTCCACGGCATCCAGACCGCGCTCGCGGCGCAGCAGGCCCTGAACCAGCAGATGGCGGCCCGCATGCAGATGCGCCAGCTGCCGCCGGGCACCATGATCGCGCCAGGTGTCGTGATTGGCGACGACGGGGAACCGCGCCGGGCCGCCGGCGCCGAGGGGGAGAATGCGAGCCCGGTCCAGGGCGGCGAACGTCACGCCGGGCCTGGACAGTACCTGTAGGACCGGTGGCACTCTTCGGTGCTGCCCGGCAGGCCCGCCGGGATGATAAGGAACTCGGTAAAGGAATTTGGCGCCATGCGCATGACCGTTTCCGGCGTGCCCTCGAGCGCTACCACCAGATCCTTGAAGGCGTGGAGGACGACGGCCTCTACGCCGAGCTGCTGCCGGTAGCCGACCAGCTCGCCGGCCTCCTGCCCCGGGTTCGCAACTGCTGCACGGCCGCCCAGTTGCTGAGTCCCGCCGAAGGCTTGGATGTGCCCGGCGGCCAGCTGGCGGACATCCATCGGAGCCTCTCCAAGGCCGGCAACTCGCTGGCGGCGGCCGCCCAGGCTGCCGCCATGGCCCGGCTAGGCGGCTCCCAAGGCTACGAGGCCGGCGTCGACAACGTCCGGCGCCGCGCCGCCGTCGTCGTGTCAGACCTGGCCGAAGCCGAGCGGCTGCTGGCGGAGTTGGAACACTGAACCGGCCGGGCCTGGGGGGCGGCGCAGCGTAGGTTACCGGCAGCTGAAGGACCGGCTCCTGCAGCCCGCACCACCATGGCCTCCTGCTTTTGGGCGTGCCATGATGTTGGCATTCAGCTGTCCATGAGGGTGGCTCGTCTCGAAGGCGGAAGGACACGCGGTCGTGACCTACATCAACAGTCTTGGAGATGTGGGAGTAGAGGATCTTGCCGCGGCCGGCGGCAAGGGCGTGGGACTGGGCGGGCTCAGCCGGGCCGGGGTGCCGGTTCCGCCGGGGTTTGTTGTGAACACCGCGGCGTACGCGGCATTCGTGGAGGCCAACCACCTTGCCGTGCCCATCCAGGAGCTGGCGACGCTCGGACCGCAGGCGGCTATGCAGGACTACGAGCAGGCCTCGGCGCGGATCCGCACCCTCTTCACCAGCGGCACCATGCCCGACGGGATTGCCGCCGAACTCGGCGCCGCCTACCAGCGTCTGGGCATCGGGGACATTGCGGTCGCGGTGCGCTCCTCCGCCACCGCCGAGGACCTCGCCTCGGCCAGCTTCGCCGGACAGCAGGACAGCTATCTCAATGTTCGGGGAGCGGAGGCCCTGGCGGCGGCGGTGATCCGCTGCTGGGCTTCGCTGTGGACGGCCCGCGCCATGGCCTACCGCGTGCGTGAAGGCGTCGGCCCGGAGTCGGTGCGCCTGGCGGTCGTGGTCCAGCAGATGGTCTCAGCCGATGCGGCGGGGGTGATGTTCACGGCCAATCCTGCCAACGGGCGCCGCGACCAGATCGTGATCAGCGCAGCCTGGGGCTTGGGCGAGTCCGTGGTCGGCGGAACGGTCACCCCCGACAGCGTCGTCGTCGACGCGGTGACGGGCGACGTGCTCTCGCGGCGGACAGCGGATAAGGACATCATGACTGCCTACGCGGAGCATGGCACTAGGGAGCAACCGGTGCCGCTGGAGCGCCGCCGCCAGCAGGTGCTCGATGATACGGCGGCGGCGGAACTGGCCCGCTACGGAGCGCAGATCGGGGACCACTTCGGCGCGCCGCAGGACATCGAGTGGGCCCGAACCGGCGACGGGTTCTGGTTTTTGCAGTCCCGGCCCATTACGGCGCTGCCGGAACCGGCGGCCGACCCTCCGGATAGCTGGCCCGTGCCCTACCGGAATGGGCTCTACTTCCGCGCGAGCATCGTGGAACAGTTGCCGGACCCGCTCTCGCCGCTGTTCGCCGACCTGATCG
>NZ_JBNHHB010000410.1:0-2474 GCF_059091905.1 Arthrobacter sp. Dra40 | reverse complement strand
TTCGGGGACTCGCGGATCCTCATTGAACAGTTCATTCAGCACGCCCGCCACGTCGAGGTCCAGATCCTCGGGCTCGCCGGCGGCAGGGTCATAGCGCTCGGAGAGCGGGACTGCTCGGTCCAGCGCCGTCACCAGAAGGTCGCCGAGGAGTCACCGTCTCCCGGAATCACACCCGAACTCAGATCCCGGATGCTGGACGCCGCGGTAAGAGCCGGGACTGCTGTCGGGTACCGCAATGCCGGTACCGTCGAATGCCTGGTCGACCCCGTGCGGCAGAGCTTCGTTTTCCTGGAAATGAACACCCGCCTGCAGGTGGAGCACCCTGTCACCGAAGCCGTATTTTCCATCGACCTTGTCGCGGAACAACTCCGCGTTGCAGCCGGTCAAGACGTGGGCTTCGACGCCGGCAACCCCGAACCTGCAGGACATGCCATAGAGCTGCGCATCTATGCCGAAGATCCTAAACGCTTCCTGCCCTCTCCCGGGCGCATCAGTGAGTGGACGGAACCAACAGGAGAAGGTATCCGCGTCGACAGCGGCTATGCAGCCGGTAATACCGTGACCACGGCTTACGATCCGCTCCTGGCAAAACTCATCGTCCGAGGGCAGGACCGGGAAGAAGCACTCGCACGTGCCGGGTCCGCCGTCGATGCCTTCCACGTATCGGGGCTAAAAACCAACCTCCCCTTTTTCCGGATGCTTCTCAACGATCCGGCATTCAAGTCGGGCCGCTACAGCACCGGCATCGTCGCCGAAGTGCAGAACCGGGCTGCCGAGTCGAAAGCAACCGGCGAGTCAGGTCAGGAGGAGCACGCACGATGAAGCCCCACGAGGTCTCAAGACAGTCCGTCCCGGAACAGTGGGCAGGAGTTCCATCCGCACTTTACGGTCAACGGGCGGCCACTGACGGCAAACCCGCGCTCACCTACCGGCTTGCCGGCGACAGTTTTCTCCTCGTTGAGTTCGGTGACATGAATTTTGACCTGAACCTCAACTTTTTTGTCCACAACATCAACACGGAGGTGAACCGGTCCCGCCCTCGGGGACTGGTTGAAACATCCCCCGGTTTCCGTTCCATCCTGCTCTCCTATGACCCAGCGGAAACAAACGTTGCGAACCTGGTTGTGGCACTGGACGAGGCCTACGACAATGCAACCGGTACCGAAAACCTGGTTCTCCCCAGCCGAAGAGTAAATCTTCCTGCTGCGTTTCACGATTCGACGTCCAGGGCAGCTGTTGCCCGTTATGTCCGCAGCATCCGTGCTGATGCCCCCAACTGCATCAACGAAAACAACGTCGATTACACGATCGCCTACAACGGGCTTCGGGATGTTGACGAGCTGATTGAAGTCGTTACAGGGACGGAGCTCTGGGTCGGATTCATCGGGTTCTTCCCCGGACTGCCCTTCACTTTTCCTTTGGATCCGAGGAAGGTCCTCTTCGCTCCCAAATACAACCCGACCCGTACCTGGACAGCGGAAGGAGCCATCGGTCTGGGCGGACCATGCTACTCGATCTACCCCGTGGAATCGCCTGGCGGATACCAACTGCTCGGCAGAACGCTGCCCGTGTACGACATCCAACAGCGCAACCCCGCTTTCGCCCAGTCACCTCTGCTACTGCGCCCATGTGACCGCGTCAGATTCCATGCCGTTTCCGAGCAGGAACTGACAGATTCCTTCGAAGCCGTCCACCGGGGCGAATACGTCTACGACATCCAGGACGAAGACTTTGATGTCGCCAGCTATAACGACTGGTGCGCTTCGCTCGTGGCCGAAGCCGCAGACTTTACCGCCAAGCGGGACACCGCTGCCGCCGCAACCGCCGTCCCGTAAGGAGTCACATATGTCCGTTGAAGTTGTTCAATCCGGCATCCAGACAACCGTGCAGGACTGGCCTGGACGAATCGGAATGCTGTCACGCGGTTATTTCCCTGCCGGTCCGATGGATGATTTCGCGTTCCGGCTCGGCAATGTCGCCGTCGGCAACAGCCCGGACGCTGCCGGTCTGGAAATTACACTTGGCAAGACCAAATTCCGGTTCCGGTCGCCCGCCACCGTGGCCGTAACCGGCGCCGCGGGGGAAGTGACCATCGACGGCAGCCCGGTGCCTCAGTGGGCTGCTGTTAACGTCCCCGCAGGTGCCGAACTGAAAATTGGTTTGGCGGTATCCGGGTTCAGGTTCTATTTGGCGGTGAAAGGAGGAATCGATGTCCCCCAAATCCTCGGTTCCCGATCCACCTACACCATGGGTTCACTCGGAGGAGTAGAAGGACGGGCGCTCGTTAAGGGGGACGTCTTGGACATCGGAAGCTCGGATACCTCATCCGTAGCGGAACTGCCGCAGGAACGGATCCCCGAGTATCGGCACGACTGGGAACTGGAAGTCGTGCCAGGGCCATTTGCTACACCTGAATTCTTCACGGAAACGGACGTCGAGGACTTCTTTGCACGCTCCTGGACCGTTGACCAGAA
>NZ_JBNHHB010000409.1:0-2491 GCF_059091905.1 Arthrobacter sp. Dra40 | reverse complement strand
TCGTCACAGACCCGGCCTCTTCGATCTTCGACTCGGGACTGACTAAGGTTATGGGTAATCAGGTGAAAGTTGTTGGCTGGTACGACAACGAGTGGGGATACTCCAACCGTCTGGTCGACCTGACGAAACTGATCGCATCGAAGCTGGCCTAGGTACGGCATGGCCCGTTCCATACGCATGAAGGTGGAAATGACTGCACATTCTCTCGACGAACTGCTGGCCGCAGGGGTCCGTGGACGCCATGTCCTGGTGCGCTCCGATCTGAACGTCCCGTTGGAGGGCGAACTGCCGGACCTGAAGGTGGCCGACGACGGCCGCATCCGCGCTTCGCTGCCGGTGATCACCAAGCTGGCGGAGGCCGGGGCCCGGGTCATCGTCACCGCCCATCTGGGCCGTCCCAAAGGAGCACCCGAGGATAAGTTCTCGCTGCGCCCGGCAGTCGCCCGGCTGAAGGAACTGGCGCCGGCCACCGTCAAGTTCGCCGAAGATACGGTGGGCCCGGCGGCGCAGGAAGCCGCTGCCCGACTGCAGGACGGCGAAGTGCTGGTGGTGGAGAACGTGCGGTTTGATCCCCGCGAAACCAGCAAGAACGACGCCGACCGGCAGGCCTTTGCTGCCGAGCTCGCGGGCCTGACCGGTGGCGACGGAGCCTATGTGGACGATGCGTTCGGGGCAGTGCACCGCAAACACGCGTCGGTCTACGACATCGCCCGCCAGCTCCCGGCTTACCAGGGCGACCTGGTACGGACGGAGCTGCAGGTCCTCAACAAGCTCACCGAGGCCCCGCAGCGGCCGTACGTGGTGGTGCTGGGCGGTTCCAAGGTCTCCGACAAGCTCGCCGTCATCGAGAACCTGTTGGGCAAGGCAGACTACCTTCTGGTCGGCGGCGGGATGGTCTTCACCTTCCTCGCTGCCCAGGGATACAAGGTGGGCGCCAGCCTGCTGGAGCAGGACCAGCTCGACACGGTGCGCGGCTACCTCGCACGCGCCAAGGAACTGGGCTGCACCTTCATTCTGCCCACCGACATTGTGGTCGCGGAAAAGTTCGCGGCCGATGCCGCCTGGGAAATAGTTCCCGCCCACAGCATTGAATCGGCCTCGTTCGGTTCCGGCGGCATCGGCCTGGACATCGGTCCGGAGTCGGCCGAAGCCTTCGCCCGGCAGATCCACTCGGCCAATACTGTCTTCTGGAACGGGCCCATGGGCGTGTTCGAGTTTGATGCCTTCGCCAACGGCACCCGCACCGTCGCCAAGGCCCTCACCGGCAGCGATGGGTTCACCGTCGTCGGGGGCGGCGATTCCGCCGCAGCCGTGCGTACCCTCGGCTTTGACGACGGCGCTTTCGGGCACATTTCAACCGGTGGCGGCGCCAGCCTGGAGTACCTGGAGGGCAAGGAACTGCCCGGCCTTGCCGCCCTGGAGGCCTGACAGCAGCCGAGGGCGCAGCCCCGCCGCGCAGCCGGGACGCAGCGTGACGGTGCAACCCGACCCCGAACCTCGACATCCCCGCCCTTCGGCGCGGCCCGACGCCCAGCACGACAGATGGAGACTTGAGTGACCACCTCGACCAACGGCAAGTACGATCGCACCCCGCTGATCGCCGGCAACTGGAAGATGAACATGGACCATGTCCAGGGCATCACCTTGCTGCAGAAGCTGGCGTGGACGCTCAGCGACGCCCGACACGACTACAGCCGGGTGGAGGTGGCCGTCTTCCCTCCGTTCACCGATCTGCGCGGGGTGCAGACGCTGGTCAACGGCGACGATTTGAAGCTGGTCTACGGTGCCCAGGACCTCTCGCCGCATGACGCCGGTGCGTACACCGGGGACATTTCCGGGCAGTTCCTGGCCAAACTGGGCTGCCGCTATGTGCTGGTGGGGCATTCGGAACGCCGCGAGATCCACGGCGAAGACGATGCCCTGCTGAACAACAAGCTGAAGGCTGCCTACCGCCACAAGCTGACCCCGGTGCTGTGCATCGGCGAAGGCCTGGCCATGCGGCAAGCCGGCGACCATGTGGAGCACACGCTCAGCCAGCTGCGCGCGGATGTAGCCGGCCTTGACGCCGCGCAGGCTGCACGGCTGGTCATCGCCTACGAACCGGTCTGGGCGATCGGTACCGGGGAAGTGGCGGGACCCGAAGACGCCCAGGAGATGTGCGCCGCCATCCGCGCGGAGATGGCCGTCCTGTTCGATGACACCGTGGCAGCCGGCGTGCGCCTGCTCTACGGCGGCTCGGTGAAGGCGGGCAACGCAGCTGCGATCCTCAACGAACGCGACGTCGATGGCGTGTTGGTTGGTGGTGCCAGCCTCGACGCGGGCGAATTTGCTAATATTGTGAGGTTCGAACACCATCTGCTGACAAAGTGATGTCTTCCCGCCACCGGGATATCTCGACAGCTGACGAAAGGCCACTGTGGAAGCTCTGAAGATCACGCTGCAAATCCTGCTCGGCATCACCAGCCTGCTGCTGACCCTGCTCATCCTGCTC
>NZ_JBNHHB010000408.1:0-2503 GCF_059091905.1 Arthrobacter sp. Dra40 | reverse complement strand
CGGTTGTTTACCCTCACCACGGTGCCGCAAAGATCGAAGAGATCAAAATGCGCACCATCAAGGGTGAAGAGAAGATGTATCTCAAGCTCCGGGTTGCGCAGGGCGATCTGACTATTGAGGTTCCGGCGGAGAATGTGGACCTGGTCGGTGTCCGCGATGTGGTGGGCAAGGAAGGCCTCGAGCATGTGTTCGATGTGCTCCGTGCCGAGTTCACCGAAGAACCGACCAACTGGTCCCGCCGCTACAAGGCGAACCTGGAGAAGCTGGCCTCCGGCGATGTCATCAAGGTGGCGGAAGTTGTCCGTGACCTGTGGCGCCGGGACCACGACCGCGGACTCTCTGCGGGCGAAAAGCGGATGCTGGCGAAGGCGCGCCAGATCCTGATTTCCGAACTCGCACTGGCAGAGAAGACCGACGAGGACAAGGCAGCCGAGGTGCTCGACGAGGTCCTCGCCTCCTGATTGTGCATCAAGCGGCTGGCGTCCTTCACGGGGTGCCGGCCGCTTTTTTCATGCCCGGACGCGCAGGCCCCCGCTGATGCCGGGCGCTTTTTACACGTCCCGGCCAGCCCGCCGCAGCCTATTAGGCTAAAGGGATGAGCGCAGCAAGCACGCCGGTGGGCGTGATCATTGTGGCGGCCGGTTCCGGCACCCGCCTCGGCTACGGCCTGCCCAAGGCGCAGGTTCCGCTGGCCGGCGAACCGATCCTCGCCCACGCCCTCCGCGGCGTGCTGGCCGCCGGGATTGCCTCACGGATCTGCGTTGCCGTCCCTGCCGGCGATACCGTGCTGCGGCAGGTCTGTGCCGGCTTTGCCGCGCAGCATCCGGGCACGGCAATCTCCACGGTCGACGGCGGTGCCTCCCGGGCTGCCTCCGTCGCCGCTGCGTTCAGCGGGCTGGGCGAAGGCGTGGCCAGGGTCCTGGTGCACGATGCAGCCCGGGCGCTTACTCCGCCCGAGGTATTTGAGCGGGTCGCGGCCGCGCTGGCAGCCGGCGCCCGCGCCGTCGTTCCCGCGGTGCCGGTGGTGGATACCATCAAGGCGGCGGTGCCCAACACCGGCGTCGACGCAGGCATTGCACCGGAAAAGGTGGCGGCGACTATGGACCGAACGCCGTTGCGTGCGGTGCAGACGCCGCAGGGTTTCGACGCCCCGACGCTGGCCTGGGCGCACCGGAGCCTGGCCGGCATGGACCCGGAAGAGGCCGCCGGCATCACCGACGAGGCCCTGTTGATGGAGCGCCACGGCATCGACGTAATGCTGGTGCCCGGCTCCGCGCAGGCGCTGAAAATCACCACCCCGCTGGACGTGGCCGTGGCCGAGGCGCTGCTGGCCGCCGACCAGCCCCAACGCCTCATGAACCCGAACGCTTTGTGAACCCCCAACGCCTCGTGAACCCCAACGCCTCGTGAAAGGCTGACCGTGCCCGAATTTCCGTATCCCGTCCCGCGCACCGGAATCGGTGTGGATGTGCACGCTTTCGCCCTGGACTCCGAGCCCCAGCCGTTGTGGCTGGGCGGGCTGCTGTGGGAGGGGGAGCGAGGCCTGGCCGGCCATTCCGACGGCGATGCTGCCGCACATGCCGCCGCGGACGCCTTGTTCTCCGCCGCCGGGGTGGGAGACCTCGGCACCCATTTCGGCACCGACCGTCCGGAGTACGCGGGCGCTTCCGGTGTTCGGCTGCTCTCCGAGGCGGCGCGGATTGTGCGCGAAGCAGGATTCGAGATCGGCAACATCGCGGTCCAGTTGGTCTGCAACCGGCCCAAGTTCGGACCGCGTCGGTCCGAATCCGAGGCGGTGTTGACCGCGGCGGCCGGTGCGCCGGTCAGCGTTTCGGCGACCACCAGTGACGGGCTGGGTTTCACCGGGCGCGGCGAGGGCATCGCGGCGGTGGCCACCGCCGTCGTCGTTCCCCTGCGCTAGGAGAGGGACGGCCTCGTGCCGCTCCGCTGGGGCGTCTGCGCCGCCGAGCAAAGCGGAGTTGTTGCCCGAAAAGGAGCGCACGGCACAGGGACCGCCGTTCGCACCGGCACGGCGGCCGCAGCTAGGCTAGAGCGGTGAGCCTGAGATTCTATGACACCGCCACTGCGCAAGTACGCGACTTCGTCCCGCTGGCCCCGGGCAAGGTGGGGCTCTACTACTGCGGCGCCACGGTGCAGGGCGATCCGCACGTCGGCCATATCCGCTCGGCCATTGCGTTCGACCAGCTCACCCGCTGGCTGCGCTACAGCGGCTACGACGTCACGGTGGTGCGCAACGTGACGGACATTGACGACAAGATCCTGGTCAAGTCAGCCGATTCCTTCCGCCCGGATGCGGCCGAAGACCCGACGGTGCCGGTGCCGAACGAGCCGTGGTGGGCGCTGGCTTACCGCTACGAGCAGGAATTCGCCAAGGCCTACGACATTCTGGGCGTGGAACGGCCCACCTACGAACCGCGCGCTACCGGCCACATCCCGGAGATGCACCGGTTGATCCAGCAGCTGATCGACCGCGGCCATGCCT
>NZ_JBNHHB010000407.1:0-2521 GCF_059091905.1 Arthrobacter sp. Dra40 | reverse complement strand
AGAGGAATCCCGATTTTGCAGACCCAACCGGCGATACCTCACCTCTGGAACCCAAATTAGGCTCGCACTTTTTAGTTGCTGGTTGTTAGCGTCTTCTGTCGGAAGCCGTGGCCGCCGACAGCGTGTTGAGGTTCTTGAATCCGCCGGCAATCCCCTCCCCCGGTGATCTCGATGACGATAGTGTCTGCTTCAACCAGGCGCCGGCACTTCGGCGAGCGTTGAAGTTTTCAAAGAGTGGTCTCTTCAGCAAGGCACGGGGGGACTGAAGGACACGCTTCCGGGCGATAATGTAAGGGATGCATAAACCAGCAGATCCCTTCTGGTTGTATTCGTGCTACGACACGATATGAATTGAAGGGATGACCAAAGGCCTCACGACGTGGAGTGGTGTGGCCACCGCGGCCGAGATGTTCATGGTCTCCTGGCCCACGGCTCAGGACGGCATGATGGACAAGCCCAGCCGGCCCCGGACAATCCTGAACCGCAGCCAGCAAGTCGTGGTCGATAAGATCGTGGCGCTGCGCTGGCGCATGCGTTTGGGCCCGGTTTGATGGTCTAAAGGCTGGGCTTGGCCCGCATTGACCGTGCACACCGTGCTGGTCCCGCGCAGGATCAACCGGCTTCGCCATATCGACAGGGTTACCAGGTCTTCACGGTTCGTGGAGAAATGACCGCGTGTCAAAGATAGCAGAGGGGCCCGTGGCCCTGCTGGGATGAGTGCGTCTAAGCATTCACCCTGGAACAGGAACCACGAGCCTTGAAAGAGCCTATTCGGGTGGCAGTTGACCCTGCCACAGCTATTTTCAACCTGCCCGATTTCAGAGTGATCAAGACCGAAATACTGGCGCTCGGCCAGCGCCGTATCACTGTAGCAACGGAGCAACCACCCGGCTGCCCTGACTGCGACATTATCTCGGCAAGGCGGAAGGGCAGACGTCTGCAGCGCCTGCGGGACATTCCGATCGCGAGACCGGTGCAGGTGTTCTGGAACAAGTACCGCTGGTTCTGCGATGAGCCGGTCTGCGAACTCAAGTCGTTCAGCGAGGAAATGGATCAGGTTCCGCCGTTTGAGCGCTCCACTCGCCGGCTGAAGGAGTCGTTGGTCGCCGCGGTCACTGATTCCTCCCGCCCAGTTTTCGAGGCAGCCCGCGCTTTCGGCGTCTCGTGGTGGCTGGTTCAGGAAGCGATCAATTCAGCGGCGACGATGCTTCCGGATGTGAACACGCTCAGGCTGCGGTACTGGGGCATCGACGAGCACCTGTTCCGATCAGTGCCGATGGTGGAAAGAGATTGAAGTCCTAGTTGTTACCGGCGCAACGACAGCGAAGGTCGATTCGAACAACGTCAGCATAAAAGCTAGGAAGCGAGTCGGTCGGGGATACTGCAACGCAGGCAATTACCGTTCGCATATCCTATTGACCAGTGCGGCCCGGACGCCAGCATGAACACTCAGCTACAGCAGGCCGTTCCCCACGAACCGCGAAGACCCGGGTTACCCGGGACCGGATCCGCCGGTGCGCCCCAGGCGATGATCCACGTAGACGTCACCAAGTTCGGCAGTATCCAACGACGGTGGCGCTTACCGACTGGTGGGAAGGGTGCAAGGCAAAGTGAACAGTACCGCAACGCCGGACAAGCCGCGAAATGTCCACCGCTACCCCAAAAGGGTCCCGCTTTCGCGCACACTGTCATCGATGACCACCCACGCATCGCCTACGCCGAGATCCACGACGACGAGAAATCAGTCACGGCAATCGGGGTGCTTGAGCGGGTTGTGACCTGGTTCGTCGATCGCGGCGTCACCGTGGAGCGGGTCCTATCGGGCAACGCCGGTAGGGCCGGGTGTGCTTGGGCGTTATCCCCAGTCGGTGCATGCATCGCGCCATGCATGTGGGCGGTAAGCAGACCCCCCAACCCAACAGCAAGATCGAGCGGTTCCACCGCACCCTGAACGACGGATGGGCGTACGCCCAGTTCCATGCCGCTGAAACCGCCTGCCGCGAAGCACTACCGGGTTGGATCCATGAGGACAATCACCACAGGCCGCCCCACCGCAACCAGGAACCAGCGACTTAATTAACATCGCTGATCAGTACAGCAGGGCAGCACAAGGAACGTCCCGAAATATTACACTGCTAAAAATTTCAAAGCGATCACCCTAGCATTTTCAATCAACGTCGAGCGGTGTTGGAGAGGGTTCCGATGCCTTCGATCTCCACCTCGTAGCGCTGGCCGGCTTCGATGGTGCCGACGCCGGAGGGGGTGCCGGTCATGATCACGTCGCCGGGCAGCAGGGTGAAGGCCTGGGAGGCGTAGGAGACCACCTCCTTGACGCCCCAGATCATCTGCGAGGTGTTCCCGTCCTGCTTCAGCTCGCCGTCGAGCCGGCCGCGGATGGCCAGGTCTTCGGTGTCCAGTTCGGTCTCGATCCACGGGCCGAGCGGGGCCGAGCCGTCGAAGCCCTTGGCGCGGGCCCACTGGTTGTCGGTGCGCTGCGCGTCGCGTGCAGTGAGGTCGTTGC
>NZ_JBNHHB010000406.1:0-2543 GCF_059091905.1 Arthrobacter sp. Dra40 | reverse complement strand
CACGGGAACGGACAAGCGGTCGAGGATGAGAGCGGACAAGAAGCCGCCACAAACGGACAAGCAGCCGGTCAAGAGAACCAACACGAACAGGGCCCCCCGGACGACACCCCGCCACCCTTCTAGTCGGCATCAGCTAGTCCCCATCAGCTAGTCCCCATCAGCCCATCCAAGTCACAGCAGGATTTTCATGAGGGCAGCGGCTGGTCACTGCGGGAAGTTTCCCAGCTTGCCGGTCCGGTACTACCGGCTTCGTATTCTTCCAGCGGCACCTCGTCTTTCTCCCAGGCTTTCAGTACCGGCTCGACAATCCGCCAGCAGTCCTCGGCTATGTCCCCTCGGACGGACAGCAGCGGGTCGCCGTGCAGGACGCCCTCCAATACTTCGCCATAGGGGAGCAAGTCCGGAGAGTGCAGGTCCGCGCTCATCACCGCCCGGTCCAGCGTGAAGATATCGTGCGGTCCGTTGACATCAATCTCCAATTGAAGGGTTTCGGGTCCCAGACCGATCCTCAGGCGGGTCGGGGCATCGATGCCCTTGAAACCGGTGGGGAGGTGGTTGACCGGCTTGAAGGTGATGATCACTTCCTTCTGTGGCCGACCCAAAGCCTTGCCCGAACGAAGGATGAACGGCACGCCGGACCACCGGTTGTTGTTGATCTCGACCTCAACTTCGGCCAGGGTTTCGGTCTTCCGCAGCGGGTCCACGCCCTGTTCTGCGGTGTAGTCGGGAATGTCGCGGTCGCCAATCCGTCCGGCCGTGTAGCGGGCACGCCGGGTGCTGGTGGCGAAGTCAGGATTAATGCTGCTCGCCCGCAGGACGCTGCCGATATGGTCGCGCAGGTCCCGCTCCCTAATGGTGGCCGGGGCGTTCAAAGCGGTCAGCGCCATCACCTGCAGCAGGTGGCTCTGGATCATGTCGCGCAGAGCGCCGGCGCCGTCATAGTAGCGGGCACGACCCTCCAAGGCGAGTGATTCGTCGTAGAAAATCTCGACCTTCGCCACGTGCTCGTTGCTGAGCAGCGGCTCCAGCAGACGGTTGGCGAATCGCAGACCCAGAATGTTGAAGACCGTGGCCTTCCCCAAGAAGTGGTCCACCCGATGGATATGGTCCTCCGGTACGAGTCTCAGGAGCGTTTTGTTCAGCGACGCAGCCGACTCGCGGCTGGAGCCAAACGGCTTCTCCAGCACCAGGCGGGTTCCCTCCGGAACGTCCTCGGGCCGGAGCACCTCGCAGGCCTTCTGGCTCACCGCGGGAGGCAGTGCAAAGAAGACGGCCACCGGACCGTCCAGGGCAGCCAGCAATTTTGCCAGCGCGCCCTCAGCAGTCACGTCCACCGGGTAATACCGGGTGTTTTCCTGGACATCGCGCAGTTGCCGCCGCCCGTCGTCGTTCGCGGCGCCTTCGCAGGAATCAAAGGCTTCGCGGACGCGTTCTTGCCAAGTGGCCGCGTCCCATTCGTCGGAGCCAGCCCCCACCAGTTTCAGCCCGCTCGTTTTACCCAGTGCGATCAGCCTGCCCAGCCCGGGCAGCAGCAGCCGGCCGGTCAGGTCGCCTGAAGCCCCCAGGATCAAGAGCGTCCGGATTTGCAATGGTCCGTCGGCTGCGGGGGAGGGCACGTCTTGTGCCTGGGTCTGTTCCTGTGTTTGGGTTTGTTCAACGCTCACGTTTCCCACCTTGCCACGGCAGTAGGGCAGAAGGAACGGTTCCGGCGGCAGTGTGAGGCCTCCCGGAGGAGGGGAGCAGACAGATCCAGCCTGGATATCTCCTCACCTTTTCGGCGCGACTGCTCCCGCTGCCAGTTGATACCCTTAAGTGCTGAACTCCGGCGCGGCCCGGGGACTGTGAACCAGATCGACGAAAGTAGACACGGCGCGTGTTCAATTCACTCTCTGACCGGTTGGCCTCAACCTTCAAGAATCTGCGCGGCAAGGGACGGCTGTCCGAGGCCGACGTCGATGCCACCGTGCGCGAAATCCGGCGTGCCCTGCTCGACGCCGACGTCGCGGTGCCCGTGGTGCGCGAGTTCACGGCCCATGTGAAGGAACGCGCCCTCAGCGGCGAAGTCTCCGCAGCGCTGAACCCGGCACAGCAAGTCGTCAAGATCGTCAACGACGAACTGGTCAACATCCTCGGCGGAGAAACCCGCCGCATCAAGCTGGCCAAGAACCCCCCGACGGTGATTATGCTTGCCGGCCTTCAGGGCGCGGGCAAGACCACGCTGGCAGGCAAGCTGTCCAAGTGGCTCAAGGGCCAGGGTCACAGCCCGCTGCTGGTGGCCGCCGACCTGCAGCGACCGAACGCCGTGACGCAGCTGCAGGTCAACGGCCAGCGCGCGGGCGTGCCCGTATACGCCCCGCACCCCGGCGTGCAGTCCGAGTTCGACGCCGTGACCGGCGATCCGGTGGCCGTGGCCCGCGACGGCGTCGCCGAGGCCCGGCAGAAGCTGTACGACGTGGTCATCGTGGACACCGCCGGCCGGCTGGGCGTCGACGCCGAGATGATGCAGCAGGCCGCGGACATCCGCGCCGCCATCAACCCGGACG
>NZ_JBNHHB010000405.1:0-2625 GCF_059091905.1 Arthrobacter sp. Dra40 | reverse complement strand
TGTCAGCGGCCATGAAAAACTGCCCGTAGATGGCCACGAAAGTGCCCGCTGGCGGCCAGTAAAACTGTCCATTCGCGGCCATGTAATCTGCCCACTTCCTTACTGAACCGACCGCGTCTTAAGCGGTGGGGGCCTCTCCCTGGGGTTTGATGACGGTGTCTAAGCGCACCAGAACCGAACCAGGAAGAGGCCCTGTATGAAGTCTGACGGAGAAATCATGGAAATTCTTGCTGCCTACGATCTGACCGGGTCGTTGCGCGCTGCCGCCGAGATTGCCGGCTGTTCCCACCATACGGTGGCCAAGCACGTCGCTGCCCGGGATGCCGGCCGCCCGCTTGCCGAACGCGCGGTCCGGGACCGGATCACGGACGCGTTCATGCCGAAGATCGAAGAAATGGTCGACCGCTCCAATAGCAGGGTCCGGGCGGATAAGGTGCATGAGACCCTGTGCCTGCTCGGCTACGAGGGCTCCGAGCGGTCCACCCGCCGCGCCGTCCATCGGGTCAAAGCGGCCTGGCGGCTGGGCCATACCCGGGTCCACCGGCCCTGGATCACCGAGCCCGGGATGTGGCTGCAGTACGATTTCGGCGACGGCCCCCGGATCGGCGGTGCCAAAACGGTCCTGTTCGTCGCGTGGCTGGCCTGGTCGCGGTTCCGGATCGTAATTCCGCTGCGGGACAGGACCGCACCCAGCGTGTTCGCAGCCCTCGACCGGTGCTTCCGCCTGCTCGGCGGCGCACCGACATACGTGCTGACCGACAACGAAAAAACCGTAACCAGCATGCACGTGGCCGGCGTCCCGGTACGCAATCAGCAGACCTTGGACTTCGCCCGGCATTACGGGGTGAGCGTGCTGACCTGCCAGCCCGCCGACCCCGCGACGAAAGGCGGCGTCGAAGCATCGGTGAAACTGGCCAAGGCCGACATCGTGCCCACCGCCACCAACCTCCTGGCCGAGTACGCCACGTTCGCGGGCTTGGCGGCGGCCTGCGAAGCGTTCATGGATCAGGTGAACCACCGTGAGCACCGGGTGACCCGGCGCAAGCCGGCGGCGATGCTCGCCGAGGAACAGCCCCGGCTCCACCGGATCCCGGACGCCGCGCATACGGTCGCGTTCGGGCTCTCCCGCACAGTTCCAGAGAACACGCCGATGGTCACGTTCGAAAACGCCCAGTACTCCGTGCCTGCGCACCTGCTCGGTGCCCGCGTATTCGTGCGCAGTCACGGCACCGGCGCCGATGAGCAGGTCGTCATCGTCCACCACGGCCCGGCGGGGCCGGCCGAGGTCGCCCGCCACCGGCGGGCCCGCCCGGGCAGCCCGGCCATCATCGAGGAACATTTCCCCGGCAGCGGCGAGAAAATCCCCGGCGACTACACGGTCAAAGCCCGCACCGCCGGCGAGGCCGAGTTCCTCTCGATCGGCGACGGCGCCCGCACCTGGCTCCTCGAAGCCGCCGCAGCAGGAACAGCCCGGATGAACGTGAAAATGGCCGAAGCCGTAACCCTGGCCAAAATCGCCGGCACCGCCGCGGTCGACCGGGCTCTGGGCAACGCCGCAGTCAACGGGCGCTTCGCGCACGGCGATCTGGCCTCCATCCTCAACGCCGGCACCCGCCGGACCACCACGCACGCCGCCGATGAAAGCCGCTCCCTGACCCAAGGCACCGCCGCCTGGTCCGCCCTGGGCACCAGCACCCCGGAGGAGGACACCAAATGAACCCGGTGCCCGCCACCGCACCGCCGCTGCCGGCAGAGCTCGAGCAGCTGATGCGGCAACTGAAAATGCCCCACGCCCGCGCGCTGGCACCGGAACTGCTGGCCACCGCCCGCGCCCAACGCTGGGAACCGGCCGAAGTCGTCAAAGCACTCTTTGCCGAGGAAACAGCTGGACGTGCCCGCTCCATGCTCGCCACCCGACGTAAGGCCGCCGGCTTCCCAACCGGGAAAACCTTCGACGCTTGGGATCCCGGGGCGTCCTCGATCCCGGCACCGACTCAGCAGGCCCTGCGCACGCTGGAATGGATCACCCGCCGGGAGAACCTGGTCGTCTGCGGGCCCTCCGGGACCGGGAAGACGTTCTTCCTTGAAGCCCTGGGCCAGCAAGCCGTCGAAGCCGGGATGCGCGTCGCGTGGTTCACCCTCGAGGACCTCGGCACCCTGATCCGCGCGCACCGGACCGATGACAGCGTCACCAAAGCCGTCGCCCGGATCCTGCGCGCCGAACTCGTCGTGATCGATGACATCGGCCTGCTCCCGGTCGCCGCCGACGCGGCGGAAGGCCTCTACCGCGTCGTGGACGCCGCATACGAAAAGCGCTCCGTCGCGGTTTCTTCGAACCTGCACCCGGCCGGCTTTGACGAGCTCATGCCCAAAACCCTGGCCACCGCGACAGTGGACAGGCTGCTGCACCACGCGCACGTCTGCCAGACCAGCGGCAAATCCATCCGCCTGACCCAGGCCCTCGCCGGGAAAGGAGTCAACGCCCTGAACTAACCGGTACCGGTGACGGCCAGCCCCGCGGAACCAACAGTGGGCAGATTAGCTGGCCGCCACCGGGCAGTTTAACTGGCCACCGGCGGGCACTTATCCTGGCCGCCAGCGGGCAGAAATTCATGGCCCTTGACA
>NZ_JBNHHB010000404.1:0-2630 GCF_059091905.1 Arthrobacter sp. Dra40 | reverse complement strand
GCACCGAATCCTGCCACCAGCCGGCCGGCAGGAGCCAGATGGTTGGCGAGGTTCCGCAGCACTTGGCCGGAGGTGCCCGGGGCGAGGAAGGTGAGCACGTTTCCGGCGCTGACGATCACGTCAAACGGCTCGACGATGCCTTGGGCGGGCAGGTCCAGCTCCGCCAGGTCGCCGACCAGCCAGGTACAGTCCGGGTGATCCCGGCGTGCGGCATCGATCAGCTCGGAATCCACGTCCACGCCGACCACCGTGTGTCCACGGCGCGCCAGTTCACCTCCCAGCCGCCCTGGCCCGCATCCGGCGTCGAGGATCCGGCTGCCGCGCGGCACCATCGCGTCCACCAGCCGTGCCTCACCATGCAGGTCGGTGCCCTCGGCCCGCATCTGCTCGAAGCGCTCGATGTACCACGCCGAGTGGCCCGGATTCCGGCGCTTCATTTCTTCCCACAGGGTCTCTTTCCTCATGCCCCCAGCCTACGCGCGCGGGCCCACGGCTTCGGCAGGCATGACACGCTGCAGAACCGGGGAAACACATAGCCGCCCGGGAGAAACACTCTTCACCGACCGGACGGCAGCGCTTAGGCCGGTATGTGCTCGGACATGCGTTCCGGCAAGGCTTTGCCCGGATTGAGCAACCCCCGCGGATCGAACACCTCTTTGAGCCGGCGCTGCAGCTCCAACACGTCTTCGCTCTGCTCGCGGCCCAGCCATCGCACCTTGAACTGTCCGACGCCGTGCTCGCCTGTGATCGTGCCGCCCAATGCCAGGCCGATGTCGATGGACTCATCCAGCGCCGCGTTGAGGGCCGGCACCTTCGCCACGTCCCCCGGGCCAACCCAGAAGGTCGGATGCAGATTGCCGTCCCCGGCATGTGCCACCACTTTGAGTCCGACGCCGTAACGTTCGGCGATTCCGTGCAGTTGGTGGATGTAGTGCACCAGCTGGGAGCGGGGCACCGCGACGTCCTCCCCCACCCGGTAAACATCGTCCACCTCGGCGCCGCGGCTGTGTCGGCGCAGATCCATCAGCCGGACCGCGTCAGCACCGTCTGCTGCCTTGATGTCAGCGCCGAGTCCGAGGAGCACGTCGCGGATAATGCCGGCTTCCACCTCGGCCGCATAGCCGTCCGTTTGGATCAGCAGCAGCGCCCCGCCGCGGCTGCACAGGTCGGAACCCTGCTCCTGGTCCAGCTGGGCCATGGTGTTTCCGTCCAGCAGTTCCATGATCGAAGGCTGCACGCGCGCGCGGCCGACGGCGAGGACGCCGGCAGCTGCCGTCGCCACATCGGGGAAGAACGCGGCCACCGTTTCCAGCGCGGCCGGGAGATAGCGCAGCCGCAGCGTTGCCCCCACCACCACGCCCAAAGTACCCTCGGAGCCGACGAACAGGCCGGTCAGGTCATAACCGGCAACGCCCTTGAACGTCCGGTGGCCGGTGTGGATCAAGGCGCCGTCCGCCAGCACGACGTCAAGGGCCAGCACCGATTCACGCGTCACCCCGTACTTGGCGCAGCGGAGGCCTCCGGCGTTGGTGGCGATGTTCCCGCCGATCGTCGAGAGGCGGTAGCTGGCCGGGTCGGGCGCGTACATCAGGCCGTGCCGGGCCACGGCGTCATTCAGCTCAGCGTTGACCACACCCGGTTCCACGCGTGCGATCTCGTCCTCCGGGTGGATCTCCAGGATCCGGTTCATGCCTGCCAAGCTCAGCACCAGGCAGCCCTTCGTGGCGTGAGCGCCGCCGGAGACGCCCGTGCCCGCGCCACGGCACACGACCGGAACTCCCGCCGCATGCGCGATGCGCATCACTGCCTGCACATCCTCCACCTTCTGCGCGCGCACGATCGCTATGGGAAGCTGATGATCGATGACCGGGCCTTGGTCCAGCGCGCAGGCAGCCAAGTCCGCCGGTTCTGTGCTGACAAGACCCGCGGGCAAGCTGCTCCGGAGTTCGGCGAGGAAAGAATCGGTCACGGTCTTAAAGCCTTCACTGGTAGTTCCAACAAGAGCTCCCGCGGCTCGTCTCACGGACGGGCGGGTTCGCAGTTTTCTGGCGCGGCCACTTCCGCCGGGGTCATCATGTGGGGCCACCCATGAAGCGGACGTAGCGGTCGAGTATCTGCGCCCATCCATCGGCGTAATCCACCTGCGGGTGTCGGCGATCTGCCATGTTTTCCCAACCGGTGTGAACCAGATGGACGTCTGTACTGCTGTGGCCCACGTCCACGAAGTCAATGGACACTTCCCCAGGCGACCCCGGCGCCTCGCCTGGGTGCCAGGTGCAGCGCAAGCGGCTGCCGGGTTCCCATTCCAGAATCTCGCCCCAGACATGAACCTCATCGTCCACGGTTGTCTCCGTCAGGACAGTGTCCTCGAATTCGATGTGGCTACCCGCGCCACCCGGCACATTGTCGTGACCCGCTGGCCACCACAGGTGGATGAAATTCGTGAAGCCATCGAAAGCCTCCCGGCTTGGCTGCGGAACCGTCACGCGGCGGTGGACAGGCTCTGTGCTCCTGGCTGGTTCGGGCTCCTGCGGAGCATGGGAAAACAAGGACGGATTCATAGCCCCAGCCTAGTCGGGTTGGTTGGGTGGGTTGGTTGTTTAACGCGGGAAGGCCCCGCCATCGTTGGC
>NZ_JBNHHB010000403.1:0-2690 GCF_059091905.1 Arthrobacter sp. Dra40 | reverse complement strand
CGACGGAACCGGTTCCGTGCTCGATGGTTTGGGCAGTCATCTTTCTCACTTCTCAGTTTCGATGGCGTGGTTTATGTGTGCTGTTGCTGCAGGGACTAATCAGGACGCTGCCAGGGCGTCCGCGCCACCGACAATCTCGGTGAGCTCCTGCGTAATCTCTGCCTGGCGCGCGTTGTTGCGCAGACGGGTGTACTTTTCGATCAGGTCCGTAGCGTTGTCGCTGGCAGACTTCATCGCACGCTGCCGTGCTGCCAGCTCGCTGGCAGCAGCCTGGAGCAACGCGGCAAAGATGCGCGCTTCGATGTAACGCGGCAGCAGCGCATCCAGAACCTGCTCGGGTTCCGGCTCGTACTCGTACAGCGGCAGCAAATCGGTCTCTGCGGTGGCCTCTTCTTCCACGACCTCCAGCGGCAGCAGGCGGATGACCGCAGGCTCCTGGGTAACCATGGACTTGAAGCGGGTGTAGACAATATGGAGCTCGTCTACGCCACCGTCCTCGAACGCCGTGTTGAAGTCGGAGAGCAGTGCCTCGCCGATCTCACGGGCGGTCGCGAACTCCGGAGCGTCCGTTCCACCCGTCCAGACCTCCTGGTACGCAATGTTCCGGAAGTCGAAGTAGGCCTGCGCCTTGCGGCCGACCAGATAGTGGCGGACTTCCTTGCCTTCTTCATGCAGCAGCTCGGTCAGGGACTGGGCCTGCTTCAGCACCGACGCGGAGTACGACCCTGCCAGACCGCGGTCGGAGGTCAGCACGAGCACGGCGGCCCTGCGGATCTGCTCCGGCTCGGTGGTCAGCGGATGGTCGATCTCGGACTGCGAGGCCACAGCAGAAACGGCACGGGTGATCGCATTGGCGTACGGCAACGAGGCCGCCACACGGGTGCGGGCCTTGCCAATGCGTGAGGCGGCGATCAGCTCCATCGCCTTGAAGATCTTCCGCAGCGACGAAGTCGATGCGATCTTCTGGCGGTAGACCCGAATCTGGGCTCCCATACTCTTCCTTTCCTCGTCCTCGGCGGCCGGGCGGAACCGCGAATGGGTTCCGCCCGGTCAACGAAGATGAATTAGCGTTTCTGCCTGACGATCTGTTCCTGGGCGACTTCGTCTTCAGCCAGGGGGTCGTATTCTTCGCGGCCGGCGCCGACCAAACGGTTGTCGCCCTCCCCGAAGAAGCCCTGCTTGAAGTCAGCGATCTGCGACTTCAACTCGTCCACCGTGGAATCCTCGAGCAGATTTGTCTGCGCGATCGTCGTCAGGACCGAGCTGCGGTGCCTGAGGTGCGAGAGGAAATCGGTCTCGAATCGAGTGACATCCTCGACCGGAACATCGTCCAGGTAGCCGTTGGTGCCGGCCCAGATGGACACAACCTGGTCCTCCACCGGGTACGGCGTGTACTGGCCCTGCTTGAGCAGCTCCATCAGGCGTGCACCACGGGTCAACTGCTGGCGTGATGCAGCGTCGAGGTCCGAGGCGAACATGGCGAATGCCTGCATGTCGCGGTACTGTGCCAGGTCCAGCTTCAGCGTGCCGGAGACCTTCTTCATCGCCTTGACCTGGGCTGCGCCACCCACGCGGGAGACGGACACACCAACGTCAACAGCAGGACGCTGGTTGGCGTTGAACAGGTCGGACTGCAGGAAGATCTGGCCGTCCGTGATCGAGATGACGTTGGTCGGGATGTAGGCCGAGACGTCGTTCGCCTTGGTCTCGATGATCGGCAGGCCGGTCATCGAACCCGCGCCCAGCTCGTCGGAGAGCTTGGCACAACGCTCCAGCAGGCGGGAGTGCAGGTAGAACACATCGCCCGGGTAGGCTTCGCGTCCCGGCGGGCGGCGCAGCAGCAGCGACACGGCGCGGTAGGCTTCAGCCTGCTTGGAGAGGTCATCAAAGATGATGAGGACGTGCTTGCCGTCGTACATCCAGTGCTGGCCAATGGCCGAACCGGCGTAGGGCGCCAAGTACTTGAAACCGGCGGGATCGGAGGCAGGAGACGCCACGATGGTGGTGTACTCCAGCGCGCCCTTGTCCTCCAGGGTCTGGCGGACGGCAGCGATGGTCGATGCCTTCTGGCCGATCGCCACGTAGATGCAGCGGACCTGCCGGTTGACGTCGCCGGACTCCCAGTTGGCCTTCTGGTTCAGGATGGCGTCGACGGCGATGGCGGTCTTGCCGGTCTGGCGGTCGCCGATGATCAGCTGGCGCTGGCCGCGGCCGATCGGGATCATCGCGTCGATGGCCTTCATGCCGGTCTGCAGCGGCTCGTGCACGGACTTGCGCTGGGTGACGCCAGGGGCCTGCAGCTCCAGTGCGCGGCGCTCGGTCGACTCGATCGGGCCCTTGTCGTCGATCGGGAGGCCCAGCGGATCGACAACGCGGCCCAGGAAGGCGTCGCCAACCGGTACGGACAGAATCTCACCGGTACGGTGAACTTCCATGCCTTCTTCGATGCCGGTGAATTCGCCGAGGATCACCACGCCGATTTCGCGGGTGTCGAGGTTCTGGGCCAGACCCAGGACGCCGTTCTCGAAACGCAGCAGTTCGTTCGCCATGGCCGAGGGAAGACCCTCGACACGGGCGATGCCATCACTGGCGGTGGTCACGTGGCCGACTTCGACCCGCTCGGCGCTTCCGGGTTCATAGGACGCCGCGAACTCGTTCAGCGCATTGCGGACGTCGTCGGCGTTGATGGT
>NZ_JBNHHB010000402.1:0-2716 GCF_059091905.1 Arthrobacter sp. Dra40 | reverse complement strand
CTAGTGCCTCGGTGAGATTCTCCGGCAGCCCCTTGCGGGCGTCTTGTGCGACGTCGATCTCGTCGTCGTTCTTGAACAGGAAAGCGAGCATCTCCGGCGCTTCGCCCAGCAGCGTGATGCGCTCCTGGACCAGCGGGGCCGCATCGGCCAAAATCATCTGCTCGCGTTCGGTCAGCCTCTCGCCGACCAGGCCGGCGTGCTGCAGGTAGGGAACCAGCCGGAGCTTGAAGTCACCCGGTTCCAGCAGCCGGACGTGCGTTCCGTTGATGGCTTCGGCCTTCTTCAGGTCGAACCGGGCAGGATTGGCCAACACGTCGTGGATATCGAAGTTCGCCACCAACTGGTCAACGGTGAAGATGTCCTCGTCAGCGGACAGCGACCAGCCCAGCAGCGACAGGTAGTTCAGCAGCCCCTCGCGGATGAAGCCGCGTTCGCGGTGCAGGAAGAGGTTGGATTGCGGATCACGCTTGGAAAGCTTCTTGTTGCCTTCACCCATCACGTACGGCAAGTGGCCGAACAGCGGCATGTAGCGGGCGACCCCGATCTCGACCAGCGCCCGGTAGAGCGCGATCTGACGCGGCGTGGAAGACAGCAGGTCTTCGCCGCGGAGGACGTGGGTGATGCCCATCAGCGCGTCATCCACCGGGTTGACCAGCGTATAGAGGGGCTTGCCGTTCGCCCGTACCACCACGAAGTCCGGCACGCTGCCAGCCTTAAAGGTGATATCGCCGCGGACCAGATCGGTGAAGGTGATGTCTTCGTCCGGCATTCGTACGCGCAGCACCGGCTCGCGGCCTTCTGCCTTAAAGGCGGCGACCTGCTCCGGTGTCAGGTCCCGGTCGAAGTTGTCGTAGCCGATCTTGATGTCGCGGCCTGCGGCACGGTGCCGTTCCTCGACCTCCTCCGGGGTGGAGTAGGACTCGTAGACGTGCCCGCCCTCTTTGAGCTTGGCGATCACGTCTTGGTAGATGTCGCCGCGCTGGGACTGCCGGTAGGGCTGGTGCGGGCCTCCGACTTCAACACCCTCATCCCAGTCAATGCCCAGCCACTTCATGGCGTCGAGCAACTGCTCGTAGCTTTCCTCACTGTCGCGGGCAGCGTCAGTGTCCTCGATCCGGAACACCATGGTGCCACCGGTGTGCCGGGCATAGGCCCAGTTGAACAGCGCGGTACGGATCAGGCCCACATGCGGGGTGCCCGTGGGAGACGGACAGAAGCGCACGCGGACAGGAGTTTCGTCGTCGACAGTGGGAATGGCAGCAGCATTAGTCATGATGGCTCCCAGTTTAGTCGGCTGCGCCTCTACCCTTACTCGGGAACGCAACTATCAACTGGTAGTCGTTCGAATTGGCTGTGAATGCGCTGCCGTAGACTGTCTGCGGCTGGCCACGATGATATTGATCATTTACAATCACGTGCACCTCAAGTAGGGGGGAAGCTCTTGGGCAACGCGGTGAGCAGCATAGATCTTGGCCTTTCCTTTAAGGCCTACGACGTCCGTGGGATCGTGGGCGAGACCATAACCGCCGCAACCGTGGAGGCGACCGGGGCCGCCTTCGTGGACGTGCTGTCCTTGGCCGGGCAGACGGTGCTGGTGGGCGGGGACATGCGCCCGTCCTCCCCGGAGTTCGCGGCCGCCTTCGCGCACGGCGCAGCCGGCAGGGGTGCCAACATCCTGATGCTGGGGTTGATCTCCACCGACGAGCTCTACTATGCCTGCGGCTCCCTCGACGCAGCCGGGGTGGTGTTCACCGCCAGCCACAACCCCGCCCAGTACAACGGCATGAAGATGGCCAAGCCCGGCGCCGTGCCGGTTTCCTCCGACACCGGCATGTTCGACATCCGCGACCGCGCGCAGGAATACCTGGAAACAGGCATTCCGGACGGCACCGAAACGGGAACCATCAGCGAAACCAACGTGCTCTCCGGCTATGCCGGGTACCTGCGCTCGCTGGTGGACCTGACCGGCATCCGCCCGTTGAAAGTGGTGGTCGACGCCGGCAACGGCATGGCCGGAATGACCACCCCCGCGGTGCTCGGCGACAGCCTCCTGCCGGCGCTGCCGCTGGAGATAGCGCCGTTGTACTTCGAGCTGGACGGCACCTTCCCCAACCATCCGGCCAACCCGCTGGAGCCGGAAAACCTGGTGGACCTGCAGGCCGCGGTGCGGGAGCACAGGGCCGACATCGGGCTGGCCTTCGACGGCGACGCCGACCGCTGCTTTGTGATCGACGAGACCGGGGCCGTGGTCTCCCCCTCGGCCATCACCGCGCTGGTCGCCCGGCGCGAGATCGCCCGCGCCCAGGCCGCCGGCGAGGAACACCCAGCCGTGATCCACAACCTGATCACTTCCCGCGCCGTGCCCGAAGCAATTTCCGCTGCCGGCGGCCGGGCGGTGCGCACCCGGGTGGGGCACTCGTTCATCAAGGCGCACATGGCCGAAGAAAAGGCAGGGCAAGGTGCACCGCCAGGCGGTCTGCGACCAGTTGCCGGAACTGGAGGACGCCAACCTGGTGCTGGAACCGGAACCGAAGGACTCGGCAGCCGCGATCGGCCTGGCCGCGGCGATCCTGCACCGCCGCGACCCGGGGATCATCATGGGTTCGTTCGCCGCCGACCAAGTGATCGCCCCGGTGGAAGAATTCCAGCAGGCGGTGCGCGAGGCAGTGCATACCGCGGCCGAAGGCTACATCGTCACGATCGGGATCACCCCGAC
>NZ_JBNHHB010000401.1:0-2726 GCF_059091905.1 Arthrobacter sp. Dra40 | reverse complement strand
GCGGCGGACAGGTTGGCGAGCATCAGGCGCTCGTGGGCAGGACCGCCTCCGAGGCGCGGACCCTTAGCGGGGGTAGGCATTATGTTTTCTCCTCAATGGTGCCGCTGTGCGCTCCCGAGCGCCAAGGCGGCAGAATTCTTGCGATTTAGAGTTCGTCCTCGAAGGTTTCGTCCTCGTCGATGGCAGCCGCGCGGGCAGCCAGATCGAACCCAGGAGGCGAATCCTTCAGCGACAGACCCAGTTCCACCAGCTTTGCCTTGACCTCGTCGATGGACTTGGCACCGAAGTTGCGGATGTCCATCAGGTCGGCCTCGGAGCGGGCAACGAGTTCACCCACGGAGTGGATGCCCTCACGCTTAAGGCAGTTGTAGGAACGGACCGTCAGCTCCAGGTCCTCAATCGGCAGGGCCATGTCGGCAGCCAGTGCGGCGTCCGTGGGGCTCGGGCCAATCTCGATGCCTTCGGCGGCGGTGTTCAACTCGCGGGCCAGGCCGAACAGTTCAACCAGGGTGGTTCCGGCAGAGGCGACGGCGTCGCGCGGTGCAATGGAGTCCTTGGTTTCGACGTCGACAATCAGGCGGTCGAAGTCGGTGCGCTGCTCAACACGGGT
Source organism: Arthrobacter sp. Dra40 (assembly GCF_059091905.1). Lineage (NCBI taxonomy): Bacteria > Bacillati > Actinomycetota > Actinomycetes > Micrococcales > Micrococcaceae > Arthrobacter > Arthrobacter sp. Dra40. Next base: position 2,116 of record NZ_JBNHHB010000401.1, on the reverse strand, counting down.
TGCCTCAACCTTGAAGGTCACCTTCAGCACCGGCGAGTAGATGGAGTCAACCGGAATACGGCCGATCTCCTGGTCGCCGGACTTGTTCTGGGCTGCCGACACGTAGCCACGGCCGCGTTCGATGGTCAGTTCGAGCTCGAACTTGCCCTTCTCGTTCAGCGTGGCGATGTGCAGGTCCGGGTTGTGGAATTCCACGCCGGCCGGCGGAGCGATGTCTGCTGCGGTGACGACGCCGGGTCCCTGCTTGCGCAGGTAGGCAACCACGGGCTCGTCGTGCTCGGAGGAGACGGCCAGGTTCTTGATGTTCAGGATGATCTCGGTGACATCTTCCTTCACACCCGGCACGGTGGTGAACTCATGCAGCACGCCGTCTATGCGGATGCTGGTTACGGCAGCACCCGGGATCGAGGACAGCAGCGTGCGGCGGAGAGAGTTCCCGAGGGTGTAGCCAAAGCCCGGCTCCAACGGTTCAATGACGAACCGGGAACGGTTATCGGCCACTACTTCTTCAGTAAGGGTGGGGCGCTGTGCAATGAGCACTTAGTTTCCTTTCAGCGAGCATCCGCTATATGACGCAGCACGAATTGGTGGAAATGGGCGGCTGGTCAGCCTCCAGCATGGAACTTTCGGCCGCCGACAGGATCTCCCGCAAACGTGGGAGGACTCTGTGCGGCGGCCAAAAAGTATCCTTGGGCTGATTAGACGCGGCGGCGCTTCGGCGGACGGCATCCGTTGTGGGCGCTGGGGGTGACGTCCGAGATGGAGCCAACCTCGAGGCCAGCGGCCTGCAGTGAACGGATGGCAGTCTCGCGTCCCGACCCCGGGCCCTTCACGAAGACGTCGACCTTCTTCAGGCCGTGCTCCTGGGCACGCTTGGCAGCCGATTCGGCAGCCATCTGCGCGGCGAACGGAGTGGACTTGCGGGAGCCCTTGAAGCCAACTTCGCCGGCCGAGGCCCACGAGATGACGGCACCGGACGGGTCCGTGATGGACACGATGGTGTTGTTGAAGGTGCTCTTGATGTGCGCCTGACCCAGCGCGATGTTCTTCTTGTCCTTGCGACGCGGTTTGCGGACCGCTCCACGAGTCTTGGGGGGCATTTTTTCTCCTACAAAGTTGGTTGGTAGCTAGCTGACCGGCTAGGAATTAGCGGGTCTTCTTCTTACCGGCGACGGTGCGCTTCGGACCCTTGCGGGTACGAGCGTTGGTCTTGGTGCGCTGTCCGCGGACGGGCAGGCCACGGCGGTGGCGGATGCCTTCGTAGCTGCCGATCTCAACCTTGCGGCGGATGTCGGCTGCAACTTCGCGGCGGAGGTCGCCTTCTACCTTGTAGTTGCCCTCGATGAAGTCACGCAGCTGAACGAGTTCAGCGTCGCTGAGGTCCTTGACGCGGGTGTCCGGGCTGATGCCGGTCTCCGCGATAACCTGCTCTGCACGGGTCTTGCCCACGCCGTAGATGTAAGTCAGGGCGATAATTACCCGCTTTTCGCGGGGAATATCTACGCCAGCGAGACGAGCCATATTGGCGGTTCTCCTTGTTGTATCCGGAGGTCTGAAGCAGCACATCCCCGTTGCCCGGGTCCCCGGCCTCCGTGCCGGGGGTGTGCAGGTTGCCCTGCTGCGCTGCCTATTGAGTTACTACGCGTGGGCGTGTGGCCCCTGCTAAAGCAGGAGTCTTAGCCCTGGCGCTGCTTGTGGCGCGGGTTCTCGCAGATCACGATGACGTTGCCCTTGCGACGAATCACCTGGCACTTGTCACAAATCCGCTTGACGCTCGGCTGGACCTTCATGGTTTTCCTTTGCGTTGTTAGCTGATGCTGTTGTAACTACTTACGTTCCCCGCAGTTGCCCGCGGCATAAGTCTTTACTTGTAGCGGTAGACGATACGGCCCCGTGAGAGGTCGTACGGGCTGAGTTCCACCACAACGCGGTCCTCGGGGAGGATCCTGATGTAGTGCTGACGCATCTTTCCTGAGATATGAGCCAGCACAACGTGCCCGTTGGTCAACTCAACGCGGAACATCGCATTGGGCAGAGCCTCCTGCACAGTGCCTTCAATCTCAATGACACCGTCTTTCTTAGCCATATCCTCCGCTAACGTCAGTAACCATCGCTG
>NZ_JBNHHB010000400.1:0-2776 GCF_059091905.1 Arthrobacter sp. Dra40 | reverse complement strand
CATCCCGGACCCCTGCAACGAGTGCAACGGGGAGGGCCGCATCCGCAGCCGCCGTTCGCTGACCATCAAGCTTCCCGCCGGCGTGGGGACGGGGACCCGGATCCAGCTCGCCGGTCAGGGCGAGGCCGGTCCGGCAGGCGGCCCGCAGGGCGACCTGTACGTGGAAATCCGGGTTAATCCGGACAAGAACTTCATTCGCGAGGGCGACGATCTGCACGTCACCCTCACGGTGCCGATGACTGCTGCCGCGCTGGGCACCGACGTCACGCTGGACACTTTCGACGGCGAACGCGAAGTGAGCATCAAGCCCGGTACACAGGCGGGCGAGACCCTCACCCTGCACGGGCTGGGCGTGGCGCACCTGCGCGGCTACGGGCGCGGAGACCTGCAGGTGCACGTGCATGTGGAAACCCCCACCAAGCTGGATGCGGAGCAAGAGGATCTGCTGCGCCGGCTGGCCCAGGCCCGCGGCGAGGAATACACAGAGGGCAAGCTGGCATCTTCCGGCACGGGAGTCTTCGCCCGGCTCCGGGACCGGCTCGGTAACCTGTAGGCGTGACCAGCCACCTGTTCTTCACTGCCCCGGGCGAACTTGACGGTGTTGCCCCCGGCGACACCTACACCTTGGGCGGGGACGAAGCGCGGCACGCCGTCACGGTGAAGCGGATCGAACCGGGCGAGCCCGTCGACCTGGCCGACGGACACGGCCGCCGGCTGGTCGGCCAGGCTCTCGCCGGCGCTTCCGGCCGGCTCACCGTCCGGGCCCTCCGGATGGTGCAGGAGCCGGAACCCGATCCGCAGCTGGTGCTGGTGCAGGCTCTGGCCAAGGGTAACCGCGACGAACTCGCCATCGAGGCGGCGACCGAGCTCGGCGTGGATGCCGTGGTCCCGTGGCAGGCCGAACGCAGCATTGTGCGCTGGAAAGCGGACAAGGCGGCCAAGGGAGCGGCCAAGTGGCAGATGGCCGTCCGGGCCGCCGCCAAGCAGTCCCGGCGGGCACACGTGCCCCAGGTGGAACCCCTGGTGGAGCGGGCCGGGCTGTGTGCCCTGATCCGATCCAGCCGGCTCTCGCTGCTGCTGCATGAAGACGGCGAAACCGGCGTGGCCGAAGCCCTTGCGCGTGCCGGGTTGCTTCCAAGCCCGGCGTACCTCGGGGAGCCCTCCGCGAACGACGACGGCGGCGGCCGGCCCCCTGGCGCGGCATGCAGCGGGGCACGGGTGTTGATGATTGTCGGGCCCGAGGGCGGCATGAGCCAGGCCGAGGTGGACGCCATGCTCGAGGCCGGCGCGGTGGCGGTGCGGCTGGGCCCGCATGTGCTGCGTTCTTCGACGGCCGGTCCCGCCGCCCTGACGTTGCTGAGCGAGATGCTGGGCCGCTGGCGCTGAGCGTGCGCACTGGAGGGGGCCGCGCCGGGCTGCCGCTGCACCTGCGCGCCGGAGGGCCGGCTACTCGATCGTGAAGACCTTGCTGTCCGGATTCAGCCGCTCGCCGGTCCGCCCGCTCATGTCCGGCTGGAAGACGTAGAGCCGGTAGCTGCCCGGATCCAGCTTCTGGCTGAACGTGAACTCGCCGATTGCGCCGCCGGCCGCATTCACGGAGACGGTGCCGTCCTTGACCAGATCGCCTTCGGACATGTCCTTGGCGTCGGCAAGGCGGTAGATCTGCCAGCTCAGCTGCGATTCGAACGCGACGCCCCGGCCAAAGACCTCCACCCTGCCCGCTGACGTTGCGCCTTCAGCGGGATCGATGATCCAGACCGGGGCGGAGAGGCTGCTGTTCCGCGTCATGGGCTTGCCCAGCGGAACGTGGCCGAAGGCTTCGTAGCCGTGGTGGCCATCCACCAAAATGACCACTTCCAGCGGATTGTCCGAGGAGCTCAGCCCCGCGTTGGCGGCGGCGGCGGTGGCGGTGAAGACCAGTTGCTGCACGGCGCGCTCGGCGATGCCCTTATCCACCCGGCGCTTGAAGGCGTCGGAGGAGATATCGAGCGTGATGACCGAATTGTTGGTGATCGAAGCACCCACCTTGCTGGCAGGGCTGAGCGCATTGAAGTAGTCCGGGTCAAGGGGCTGCAGCCGCGTCAAGGCGGCCACCGCCGTCGTAATGGGGTCCCCGAGGTTCTCCGCCTGGCGGTATTCGCGGTACAGGAACACGTTGTCCGCATTGGTCCCGAGCCAATAGATCGGCGAGAGCCCGGAGGAGCGCGACGTCTCGACCGGCGCGCTGGGAACCAGCGCGCTGTTTGCCGAGCTGGGGGCGGTGGGAACGGGCATGGAGGTCTGCCCGGCACCGACACCGGTTTGCGGCGAGCAGCCGAGCAACACCAGCGAGGAGGCAGTGACCAGCGCCAACCACGCGCCGAAGCGCCGTGTTGGGACCGAGCCGGAAGGCTGCCGGAGCTGGTTGCTGGTGATGCCTGCGATCCCTTCTGCCTGGCGGATTGGTGCGTGTTGCAGGGCCGAAACGGGCGGGCTGCCGCCCGTCCTGCCCCACTAGCTTGGCATACCGGTGGGGGGCTGATGGCTGCTTTAACCTCGGCTAAACCGGACTGATGCACGATTGATGCAGGATCGATACCAAGGCGTTTTTCGTCGTGGCAGAGGACTGCGCGGCGCCTCGTGCCGTAGCATGGACTTGTACCGCCGCGGCCGGATCCGTCATCCGGCTCTCCATCAGCAAGCGCCCACCGAAGGAGCGATGAAAGGCCACATCGGCCGGACTATGTCCCAATCACGCCTGGATGTCGATCCGCTGGGATCAAGCAGCCGTTCCGTC
>NZ_JBNHHB010000399.1:0-2779 GCF_059091905.1 Arthrobacter sp. Dra40 | reverse complement strand
GGATTCGTTACCGGCTCTTGGCCAAGGATGCTGTCACCGGCGAACAGCTGGTCGAGACGTATTCCGGCCTGGCGGACCAGACGGTGGAACTGAGCAAGGACCTGGAAGCTGCCGATCCGGCGCTGTACGGGGCTCTGCTGGGCTCCAACCCGGGCAGCCAGATCGCCTACTACGTCCAGCCCCCGGAAGCCACCGGTCCATCCGCACCCGCGCAAAACCCTCAACTGCTCGTCCTGACCGTGGAGGATGTCAAGGACAAGGCCGTCAAGGCCGGTGCCGCCGAAGTCGCGGAGCTGGATAAAGCGGGCAAGCTTCCCGAGATCACACTCGACGGCAAGGGCGTCCCCTCGGTCAAGATCCCCAAGGGCAACGACGCCCCGGACAACCTCATCGTCAAGGTGATCGAAGAAGGCAAGGGCAAGGAAGCCACGGCCTCCAGCACGGTCAAGGCCAACTACGCCGGGTGGAACTGGGCCAAGGGCACGCAATTTGATTCCAGCTACTCCCGCGGAGAAGCCACCGAGTTCCCGCTCAACGGAGTCATCGAAGGCTGGACCAAGGGTCTGACCGGCCTGAAGGAAGGCACCAAGGTCATGCTGTCCATACCCACCGAAATGGCCTATGTGCAGGGCCAGGGAGATGCAGTCGGGGACCTCATCTTCTATGTGGAGCTGACCGACGTCCAGTAGGAATGGCAGCCGGTCGGTGCGGTAACGTAGCCGTCGGCAGCAACGCACACACGTCAAGCAAGAGAGGTTCAGCATGTCTTTTGGCAAGCGCGATTACGACCGCACCAAGCCTGAAATCGATTTTCCCGGTACCGATACCCCGCAGGATCTGGTGATCGAAGACATCATCGTCGGAGAGGGCGCCGAAGCCAAAGCCGGCGACACCGTTTCCACCCACTACGTAGGCGTTGCCTGGTCCACCGGCGAGGAGTTCGACGCATCCTGGAACCGGGGCGCACCGCTGGACTTCCGCGTCGGCGTGGGCCAGGTTATCCAAGGCTGGGACCAGGGTCTGCTGGGCATGAAGGTGGGCGGCCGCCGCCGCCTGGAGATCCCGGCCCATCTGGCGTACGGCGACCGCGGCGCCGGCTCGGCCATCGCCCCAGGTGAATCGCTGATCTTCGTAGTGGATCTGCTCGGAGTCCGCTAGGCCCGCCGGCAGTCCCGCAGGGGCGGAGCAACGGCGAACGTTAGTTCATCGTTACTCCGCCCCGCCTGCTTTAACTTCGCCCGTCAGCCCGCAGCCAGTAACGTTTCAACTATGTCCGCCTCCAAGACCGAACGACTCCTCAACCTGCTGATTGCGCTGCTGGAACGTCGCCGCGGTTACAGCAAGGAGGAGCTGCGTGCGTTGATTCCGCCGTATCGCGAGGCCACCAGCGAGGACGCCTTCAACCGGCTGTTCGAGCGGGACAAAGAGGACCTGCGGGAGATGGGCATCCCGGTGGAGACCTTCCCGGACGACACGCTGTACGAAAACGACCAAAGCGGGTTGCGGTACCGGATCGACCGGCATAAATACCGCTTGCCGGAGCTCAAGTTCACTGCCCAGGAGAGTGCCGTCCTTTCGCTGGCCTCACGACTGTGGCAGCAGGCCTCGCTAGGGTCCGCTGCGGCCCGGGCAGTGCGGCGGTTGGACGTCCAGGGAGCGCTGGCCGACAGCGACACGCTGCTCGGTGTGGAACCGCGCATCCGTACGGCCGAGCCGGCTTTCGAGGCCATGCTCAAGGCGGTGCTCGCCCACACTCCGGTCTCCTTCGACTACCGGTCTCCCACCGACGGCCGGCCGCAGCTGCGGCGCGTTGAGCCATGGGGGCTGGGCAACAGGTACGGCCACTGGTATCTGGTCGGCCGTGACCTGGACCGGGAGGCCCAGCGCACCTTCCGGCTGTCCAGGGTCACCTCCACCATTGGAAAGCTGCCCGGGTCCTACACCATCCCCGACGGATTCACCATGCGGGGCGTGCTGGACGGGCTGCAGGCGCCGGCGGACAACGGGACAGCGCTGCTCCTGCTCCGGCAGGACAAAGCCAACTCGCTGCGGTCGGCCGCCACGGCTGCCGCAGCCACCCGGGCGCCGGCAGGCTGGGACGCGGTCGAACTCGGCTACGCCGAGGTGGAAGTGCTGGCCGAAGAGATTGCCTCGCATGGTGCCAATGCCTGGGTTCAGGATCCGGAGGAGCTGCGCGACGCCGTGGTACGCCGGCTGGAAGGCGCCCTGGCCGCCGCATCCGAAGCACCGCCGTCGTACTCGCTGGTGGAGGACACCACCCGGCCGTCGCGCAAGACCGGGTCGCTCGAGCACCTGCCGCGGCTCCTGGACCTGGTCTCCTACGTCACGGCCAACCCGGGAGTGCCATTGGAGGAGACCGCGGAGAAGTTCCGGATCAGTACCAACCAGCTGATCAAGGACCTCAACCTGCTGTTCGTCTGCGGGACTCCCGGCTACGGACCCGACCAGCTCATTGAAGCCTTTTGGGAAGACGGCACCATCTCGATCAACAACGCCGACGAGATCGACAAGCCGGTGCAGTTGAGCCTGGACGAGGCGCTCTCCCTGGTGGTGGGCCTGCAGGCGCTGGAAACAGTGCCCGGGGTAGGGGAGCAGCCAGCCCTGCGCAGTGCGCTCAGCAAGCTTCTGGCCGCGGCCGGCGGAGTTGCCGGCCGCCATACGGCTATCGCCGCCGATTTGGCTGCCGATGAACGCACGTCCGAAGTGCTCGCCCTGCAGGAAGCCGCGGCTTCCCGGCAGAGCGTGGACATTGAGTACC
>NZ_JBNHHB010000398.1:0-2781 GCF_059091905.1 Arthrobacter sp. Dra40 | reverse complement strand
GCCCCCGGGCAGATTCGAACTGCCGACACCCGCTTTAGGAGAGCGGTGCTCTATCCCCTGAGCTACGGGGGCAACGCCAAAAGCTTAGCTTAAACGGCGCGGCCCGCTGGGCGGACAAGGTTCCGGCAGGGAAGGCGCCCCAAGGCAAGCGCGGAATGCAAGGCTGCGGGGCTAGCGGCTGTCCGGCGCGGGATGGCGCGTGAAGACTGCAACTGCGGCCGCGATCAGGCTCAATCCGAACAGAATGAATTTGGCAACGGTGAGGAAGCTTGCGAGCGAGGCGTCGCCCACCGGGTCCGTGGCCAGCATGGCGTCGACGGCGACATTCTCGCCCAGATCCGCCACCACATAAAGGACGACGACGGCCCACGCCAGCCAGCGCCAGAGCCGTAAGCGGATTTGCTGGCCCAGCAGGATCAGCCACGTAAACCCAAACAGCAGGGGAAAAATGGTGTCTGCCGTCTTGTGCCAGTAGTTGTACTGCCCGGCACCGTCTTCGCCGAACGCGGTACGCACCTGCTGGACGTAATCCGTGGAGTAGCCGCCGATGAGCGTATCGGGCATGGCCAGCCCGCCGGTCAACTGGGAGAACTGTGGCATCACCAGCAGGAACGAGTACCCCAGCAGGAATGCCGAGACCACCGCGCCGGCGATGACGATCAGGTTGGCGTTCCCGGACGCACGCTGGGGAGACCGGGTGCTGCCGGGAACAGAGCTGCCGGGTACCTTCCCGGCGGCGCTGCCTGCGGCCGGGGCCGCCGATGCGCCGTGCTTCTTCGCGCGCTGGGCTGGGGTTTTGGACATATGACCATTATGCCGGTGGCCGTGTCTCGTCGGCCGTGGGCGGAAGACGCCGTCCCCGTCCCGCAGTGTCGGTGGCGGCTAATAGACTTAAGGCACCATGGATTTCCTCACCGACCCGGCCTTTGATCCGCACGTTGCCTCTCCGCCCGCTCCGCATCTGCCCGGCGCCGAAGAGCTGCTCTCGGGGCTGAACCCGCAGCAGGAGGAAGCGGTCAAGCATGCCGGCTCCCCGCTGCTGATTGTGGCCGGAGCCGGATCCGGCAAGACCCGGGTGCTCAGCCACCGCATCGCGTACCTGCTGGCCACCCGCCGCGCGCGGCCGGGCGAGATCCTCGCCATTACGTTCACCAACAAGGCAGCGGCCGAGATGCGCGAGCGGATCGAGTCTCTGGTGGGGGATCCGGCCAAGCGGATGTGGATTTCCACCTTCCACTCGTCCTGCGTGAAAATCCTGCGCCGCGAGGCCAAGCATGTGGGGTTGAACTCCAACTTCTCCATCTACGACTCGGCCGACACCCTGCGAATGGTCAGCCAGGTGGCCAAGGGGCTGGATCTGGACCCGAAGCGGTTCCCGCCCAAGTCCATCCAGCACAAGATTTCGGCGCTGAAGAATGAATTGATCGACGACGAGTCGTACGCTTCCAGCGCCAACTATTCGGACCCGTTCGAGCAGGCCGTGGCCTCGGTCTACACCGGTTACACGCAGCGGATGCGCCAGGCCAATGCGATGGACTTTGATGACTTGATCGCCCAGGTGGTCTTTATCTTCCAGGCATTCCCGGCGATTGCGGACTCTTACCGGCGCCGGTTCCGCCACGTGCTCGTGGACGAATACCAGGACACCAACCACGCCCAGTACCGGCTGGTGCGGGAACTCACTCAGGAATCCGAGGACGGCTCGGTTCCCGCCGGCGAACTGACCGTGGTGGGTGACTCGGACCAGTCGATCTATGCCTTCCGCGGTGCCGACGTGCGCAACATCGTTGATTTCGAGAAGGACTACGGCAGCGCGCGCACCATTTTGCTGGAGCAGAACTACCGCTCCACCCAGACCATCCTGACCGCGGCCAACGCAGTGATCTCGCGCAACCCCAACCGCCCGGCTAAGCGGCTGTGGACCGCCGAGGGCGATGGCGAAAAGATCATCGGCTACGTGGGCGAAAACGAGCACGACGAGGCTCGCTTCATTACGGACGAGATCGACAGGCTGCAGGACTCCGAAGGGATCCGGCCCGGCGACATTGCGGTGTTCTACCGCACCAATGCGCAGTCGCGCTCGATTGAAGACCTGCTGGTCCGTGTGGGGCTGCCCTACAAGGTAGTCGGCGGCACGCGCTTCTACGAGCGCAAGGAAATCAAGGACGCGCTGGCCTACCTGCGGGTTCTGGTGAACCCGGACGACGTCGTCAACTTGCGCCGTATCCTCAACGAACCCAAGCGGGGAATCGGCGACCGTGCGGAGTACGCGGTCGCCGCGTTGGCGGAGCGGGACCGCGTGTCGTTCATGGACGCGCTGCGCCGTGCCGAGGAGGCGCCCGGCATGGCCACCCGGTCGGTGAAGGCTGTGGCCGGCTTCGTCAAGCTGATCGATGACCTGGCTGAGGTCGCGGCCGGATCCGGCGCCGCTGCTGCGCTTGAAGCAGTGCTGGAGCAGACCGGCTACCTGGCGATGCTGCGCCAGAGCAGCGACCCGCAGGACGAATCGCGGGTGGAAAACCTGGCCGAACTCGTGGCCGTGGTGCGCGAATACGAACGGGACAACCCGGAAGGGTCGCTGTCCGAGTTCCTGGAACAGGTGGCGCTGGTGGCCGACGCCGACCAGATCCCGGACGCCCCGGACGCCGAGGCGGCACAGTTCGCCCAGGACCAGGGCGTGGTGACGCTGATGACCCTGCACACCGCCAAGGGGCTGGAGTTCCCGGTGGTCTTCCTCACCGGTATGGAGCACGGGGTCTTCCCGCACCAGCGTTCCATGAC
>NZ_JBNHHB010000397.1:0-2792 GCF_059091905.1 Arthrobacter sp. Dra40 | reverse complement strand
GAAGCGGCAGCAGACCGGGGTCTGCTGCCGCTTCTGCACTTTGCGCCGAAGGATACCGTCCGACCGGGCCTAGTCCGTTGCCTTCACGGCCAGTACCGGCCGGTCCGCCTGCAGCAGGATGCGCTGGGCATGCGAACCCATGATGAACTTGCCCACCTGGGTGCGCTGACGGAGCCCAATGACAATCAGCGAGACCTCTCGTTCGCTGGCAAGCTCAAGAATCTCGTCGGCCAGGTCGTCCCGGTGCGTGGGGCGCAGTATCTCTGAGGTCACACCTGCTTCATGGGCCGCAGAGGTGAGCCGCAGGAGGTCGCTCTCCGACGCCACGGTCTTGTCAACCAGAGCCCCTTCGCGGGTGGAGTTGACGATCAGCAGTTCCTCGCCGCGGAGTTTGGCCTCCGCGATGGCGGCGGCGACAGCCGCTTCTCCCACGGGGGTGGGTACATAGCCGACCAGAATGCTCATGCGTTCTCCTTAGTATTGGTGAGAGAGGCGGTACGGGATTTCTTCCGGCGTTCCATCGCAGACTTGACCATCGGCCAGACCGCGACCACCACGAAGACCACCAGCAGCGTGGCGGAGATCGGCCGGCCCATGAACCCCGCGACGTCTCCCTCGAGCACCAGCAGCGAACGGCGCAGGCTCGACTCCAGCAGCGAACCCAGCACGAAGGCCAGTACCAGCGGCCCAGGCTCGAAGCCGAATTTTTTCATCAGGTAGCCAACGGCGCCGAAGAGGACCACCAGCAGCACATCGAACATCGAGTTGCGGATGGTGTAGGCGCCCAGCAGGGTGATCAGGGCAGTAATCGGAGCCAGGATGGCGGCACGCACCCTCAGGATCCGGACGAACAGGCCAACCAACGGGATCGACATGATCAGCAGCAGGATGTTGCCGATGTACATCGAGTTGACCACACCCCAGAACAGGTCCGGGTTCTCGACCATCAGCTGCGGTCCGGGGGTCACCCCTTGGATGAGCAGCGCACCGAAGATGATGGCCATGGTGGCGTTGGCTGGTATGCCCAGCGTCAGCAGGGGAATGAAGGAACTGGTGGCCGCGGCGTTATTGGCGGTCTCCGGGCCGGCAACGCCTTCGACAGCGCCCCTGCCAAAGCGCTCCGGGTTCTTGGCGCGCTTCTTCTCCACTGCGTAGGCAGCGAGCGAGGAGATGGTGGCGCCGCCGCCGGGCAGTATGCCCAGGAAGAAGCCAAGCACAGAGCCGCGCCCAATGGCCCCCGCCGACTGCTTAAGGTCCTTCTTGGACGGCCAGACATTGGCCACGCTTGCCGGCGCCTGGGCCGCACGATGGCGTTCTTCCAGGTTGTAGAGGATCTCTCCGACACCGAACAGACCCATGGCCACCGGGACGAAGTCAATGCCGTCCGCCAAGCTGAGGTTGCCGAACGTGAAACGCTCCGCACCGGTGAAGATGTCGCGTCCCACCGTGGCGAGCAGCAGGCCGAAAGCGGCGGCGATCAGTGCCTTGAGCTTCGCACCATTGCTGATGGTTGCCACCAGGAGGATGCCGACCAAGGCCAACGCAGTGTATTCGGGCGGGCCGAAGTCCAGGGCGAAGCTGGCCACCAGAGGGGCCAGGAAGGTCAGGCCGATAATGGCAATCGTGCCGCCGATGAAAGAACCGATGGCCGCGATGCCCAGCGCCGTGCCGGCTTTGCCTTGCCGGGCCAGCTGGTAGCCGTCGAAGACGGTGACAACCGAACTGGCCTCGCCCGGCAGCCGCAGCAGCACCGAGGTGATGGTGCCGCCATACTGCGCCCCGTAGAAAATGCCGGCGAGCATGATGATGGCGGTGACGGGCTCGATCCCATAGGTCAGCGGCAGCAGGATGGCGATGGTGGCTGCCGGACCCAGGCCCGGCAGGACGCCGATCAGCATGCCGATCACTACGCCCAGCAAGCAGTAGAGCAGGTTGGAAGGGTCAAGGACAACGCCGAAGCCGTTGATGACCGGTTGCAGGAAATCCATGCGAAAACCTTTGGATCAGTGGGCAAAAGCGGGGTGCGAGGTCCCGCAGTGGCGGCGAAGCCGACACTGCGGGAGCGCACAACCCGCTAGAACAGGTGGGGAATCGAGGTACCCAGCGCCAGAATGAAGATGCCGTAGAAAGCCGCTACCACCAGCAGGGAGTAGAGGACGGCGCCACGCCAGGTTTCGCCGCCGAGGAACTTCATCCAGACCAGGCACAGGATCAGTGCGGGCACTTCGAAACCGATCATCGGCATCAGCCACACCATTACCAGCAGGGTCAGAAAACCGATGGCCGCCAACCAGGACAGTGTGGTGAACTTTTCGCCATCGTTGCCCCCGCGCCGCCCAACAACCAGTTGGACCAGCGCGAGGACAGCGATGATCAGGCTGATCACGAACGGCCACATTCCGGGCCGCGGCTGGGCGGGCGTTCCCAGCCCCAGTCCGATCGACAGGACGAGCCCTGCCACCCCCAGCATGAGCACCACGACGGATGATGCGAGGTTGGCTACCGGCCCGGCCGGCGGCGGAGCCTCGGCCTCCCATTGGGCGGCCAATTGCTCCGGCGTCAGGTCGTCTTCGGCGACGTCGACTGTCTCGTGGCCTTCAGCGGGGGTGTCGCGGGGGGACGTCATGGTTTACTCGATTCGCGGTGACGGCCAAGCGGCCTTGCGTGGGTGTTGCTACTCGCCGGCCAGCGAGATGTTGTACTTCTCGGTGAGCTCCTTGTACTTGGCAGCCAAGTCGTTCCACTGCTGGACGACTTCCTCGCCGGAGATCTCCTTAGGGGTCAGCATGTTC
>NZ_JBNHHB010000396.1:0-2814 GCF_059091905.1 Arthrobacter sp. Dra40 | reverse complement strand
GGCCTCTTGTGTTGCCGGCCTTCAGCCTCAGCGGGCCGCGTTGTTGTTGAGCACCACGTCGATCCGCACGCAGGTTCCGCCGCCGTCGCGGGGCGTCCATTCAATCCGGCCGCCCAATTCACTGGTGACGAGGGTGCGGACGATTTGCAGTCCCAGGCCCTCCCGCCGAGGTTCCTCCGGCAGCCCCACACCGTCATCCTCCACCGAGACGGTCAGCAGTTCATCGTCGTCGCGCCGGCTCCGGTGAGCGGTCAGCACGACACTGCCGTGCCGTCCAGCCAGTCCATGCTCGACGGCGTTGGTCACCAATTCATTGATCACCAGGGCCAGCGGCGTAGCGAACTCGCTCGGGAGCTCGCCGAACTCGCCCTTGCGTTCGGTCCGGACGGCCTGGGTGGGCGAGGCCACCTCGGCCGACAACCGGAACTGACGTCCGATCAGCTCGTCGAAGTCCACATTCTGGGCCAAGCCCTGGGACAACGTTTCGTGGACCAGCGCGATCGTTGCCACCCGCCGCATGGCTTGTTCCAAGCCCTGCTTTGCCTCATCGCTGACCATCCGCCGCGACTGCATGCGCAGCAGCGCTGCCACTGTCTGCAGGTTGTTCTTCACGCGGTGGTGGATCTCGCGGATGGTGGCGTCCTTCGACACCAACTCCATCTCCCGCCGCCGAAGTTCCGAGACGTCCCGACAGAGCACCAGCGCGCCGAAACGCTCCTGCTCATTCCTCAGCGGGATGGCCCGCAGCGAAAGCGAAACGCCACGTGATTCGATTTCGGTGCGCCACGGCATGCGGCCCGTGACCACCAAGGGCAGCGTCTCATCGACCATCCGCCGGTCCTTGAGCAGGGCCGTAGTCACTTCCGCCAGGGAGCGGCCTTCCAGCGACTCGACGTCGCCGAGGCGCCGGAAGGCCGAAACTCCGTTGGGGCTGGCGTACTCAACCACCCCGTCAGCATCCAGCCGGATCAGGCCGTCGCCGACACGGGGCGCACCGCGGCGCGACCCGGTCGGCGAGGCGAAGTCCGGCCACAGCCCGAGCGTGCCCATTTTCAGGAGGTCGTAGGCGCATTGGCGGTATGTCAGCTCGAGCCGTGACGGCATCCTGGAGCTGGACAGATCCATATGCGACGTGACGATGGCCAGGGTCCGGCCATTCCGGACCATGGGCACCGCCTCCACCCGCATGGCCATCTCCGTGGTCCAGTCGGCCTCGGACGACCGTTCAATCGCCTGCGACCGGCGGGCGACGTCCACCAATGGCTTCAAGTCCTCACGGATCCGCTCCCCCACGAAGTCCCGGTGGAACACCGTGTGGGTGGTCGACGGACGCACATGCGCCAGGGCCACATAGCTGCCGTCCGGCGTCGGGAACCACAGGGCCAGGTCGGCGAACGCCAGGTCGGCGATGAGCTGCCAGTCACCAACCAGGAGATGGAGCCACTCCGCGTCGCCCGGTCCGAACTCGGCGTAGTCCCGGATGGGATCCGTGAAAATCGCCAAACTAGCGCCGCACTGTCGAACGCATCAGCCGCAGGGCCACCGACAAGGAGGCCATGTCGTCCTGTTCGAGCTTGTTCACTTCTGCGAACATGTCCCGGGCGCGCTTGATGTTCTCCGCGTTGGCCCGCTCCCACTCGTCGAGCCTGGCTTCGGCCTGCTCCCCTGCCCGGGTGCTTTGCATGACCGCCATGGTCATGTCCGTGACAGTGGTGTAAAGGTCGTCACGCATCGCCGCCCGGGCCAACGACTGCCAGCGATCCTCCCGCGGAAGCGAGGTAATGCGCTCGAGCAGGTCGTCGACGTCAAACCGATCGTAGATTGTGAAGTAGACGTGCGCGACGGACTCGACCGGCTCGTCGATCTGCCCGGCAATCCGGGCGACATCGAGCAAGCCGAAGCTCTCGAACTGCTCTGCCCACTGCCGCGCGATGTCCTCCGGCAGGCCTCGTTCTTCCGCACCCTTGAACCATTCGTCCACGCGTGCCAGATCGCCGCCGCGCAGGTACTTGACCAAGTGGTTCCGCAGCGGATCCATCTGCGGCTTGAACATCGCGATGCCCTCTGCCACCGAGGTGCCGCCATCGACATGGTTGATGTACCAACGCGCCGCCCGGTCCAGCAACCGGCGCATATCCAGATGCACCGTGCACCACAGATCCGTCGGGAAGCTGGCCGGCAATCCGTTCAGCGTCTCCATGAGTTTGTCGAACTCGTAGATCTCGCGCAGCGCCACGAAGGCCTTGGCCACGTGCGCTTCCGAGACCGAGGTTTCTTCCATCACGCGGAACGCAAAGGTGATGCCGCCCATGTTGATCATGTCGTTGGCGACGACTGTGGCGATGATTTCCCGGCGCAGCGGGTGACCGGACAGGTCGTCCCCGAACCGCTCGACCAGCTGGTGCGGGAAGTAGCTGCGCAGCACGCCGTCAAAGAACGGGTCATCGGCGAGATTGCTCGCGGCCAGGGCGTGGGTCAGCTCGATCTTTGAATACGCCGCCAGCACCGAGAGCTCCGGCGAGGTCAAGCCAAGACCGGCCTCAATCCGTTCGTGCAGCTCGGCCGTGGTCGGCAGGGATTCGAGCTGCCGGTCCAGTTCGGCGTGGCTCTCCAACCAGTCCATCAAGCGTTCGAAGCTGGGGCTCCAGTCGATGACGCGCTGCCGGTCGTTGAGCAGCAGGACGTTTTGGTCGATGTTGTCCTGGATCACCAGGCGTCCAACTTCCTCGGTCATCGAGTGCAGCAGGGCGGCACGCTCCGACTCCGGCAGTTTTCCGGCGGCGACCATCTGGTCCACCAGGATCTTGATGTTGA
>NZ_JBNHHB010000395.1:0-2835 GCF_059091905.1 Arthrobacter sp. Dra40 | reverse complement strand
AGGTTCCGGGCCCGCCCCGGTCAAATCCCGGCCTGGTCAGATGGTGCTTGAGTGCCGTCCAACGAGGCGAACCAGTGGTTGAACCTAGACGGCCCAGCGCGCCCCGAAGGTGTGCAGCTTGCCGTACATGTGGCTGATGTTGGTTACCGTCAGGCCGTCCTGTTCATTTAGCGCGTGGACCACCTGCCAATTGCCGATGTAGATGGCCACGTGCCAAATGGCATTCGGTTCTCCCCAGAACACCAGGTCGCCCGGCTGAAGCTGGGCAAGCGGCACCTTGTACGGGGCGTCGTCAAACTGGGCTTGGGCGACGCGGGGGAGATTGCGGCCCGCCTTGGCGAACGCCTGCTGTGTTAGGCCGGAGCAGTCGAAGCCGACCGGACCGTTGCCTCCCCAGACATACTTCGCTTTCGGGTCAGCCTGCCGGGCCATCGCGTAGTTGAGGGCGCCGCTGGCGATGCCCCCGTTGACGCCGGGTGCCGGTGCAGGAGCAGGCGGAGCCGGTTGGGGCTTGGGCTTCGGGTCTGGCTTGGGAGCCGGCGGAGGCGGCGGCGCTGGGGCGGGCGTCGAAGGCCTCGACGGCGCCGGCGTCGATGGCCGTGACGCCGGTGGTGGCGTTGACGGAGTTGCCGGGCGTGAGGTGGCTGGGGGCGCGGCAGGAGTTGCCGGGCGTGAGGTTGCCGGGGGCGCGGCAGGAGTTGCCGGCCGTGAGGTCGCCGGCGGCGGAGCAGGAGCTGCCGGCCGGGCCGGCGTGATGTTTTCGCTGGCTGGTGCGACCGCGGAGCCCTGCGGGGTTGAAGTGCTGCTGGAGGGCCGTTGGGCGGCAGCAGCTTCTTGCGCTGACCGCTCGACGAGTGCCTGAAGCTGGCGCTCCTGCTCGGCTTTCTCCAAGGCGGCAATGCGGGTGTCTTCTTCGCTGGTGCTGGTCCCGCGCAGTTCGGCCAGATGCACCAGGAGTGCGTGCCGCTGTTCCTCGTAGCGGACCACGAGCTGCTGCTGTGCGGAGCTGGCAGCCTTTGCGTCTGTTTCCGCTGCTTCCGCTGCGACGGCTGCGTCCTTGGCGGCCTCTTCGGCCTGGGTGACGTAGAGCTCCCACGAGGCCCAGAGCTGGGCGGCCTGCTGGGAAGCGGTCAGGGTCTGCGAGCGGTTCGCCGTCAGGGCATCGATGGTGGAGGCCTTGTAGAGCACATCGCCGGCGTTCTTGCTGTCCAGCAGCGAGCTCAGCCCGGGGTTGACGCCGCCGTTCCGGTACAGTTCACCGGCCAGCTGCCCCACCTGGTTTTTGACCGATTCGAAGTATTCGGCAGCCTGCGCCGCCTTGGCCTTGGCATCATCGAGCTCGGCGGCACGCTCCTGCTGCTTGAGGAGGGATTCGCTGTAGGTGTTCTGGGAGCGCATTGAATCGAACTGGGCGTTGGCCAGATTCCCCGAAGCTTCCTTGAGCTGCTCTTCGATTCGGTCCACCAAGGTCTGGGTCGCGGCTGCATCACCCTTGGCGTCGTCGATTTCGTCACCGGAAGGCATCGCGGGGGCGGCCGGCATAACAATTCGCTGCGAAGTCACCTGAGGCAGCTGTCCGGCTGGCGCGGCGACAGCTGGCGCCAAGGCAGGCAGGCAGACAAGCAGGGCGGTAACCGAGACAAGCGCGGCGGCGCGCACCGGCGTCGTCGATCGATGCGGGGCAGGACGCCCCGAGGAAAGCAACCTCATCCGAACGGGTCCTTACTACGAGCGCAGTAAATGCACGCGCCCTTCCCGGACGGACGGCCTTGGGGCCGAGAGCGGTCAAATGTGCGAACGGGTGGCACCCCAACTAGACCGAACTGCATTCACACAGCACGTCGAGAATATGCATCTTTCGTCACATTGGCAACATTCGTCTCAAAAATAACATAAACAACACTGGTGTCATTCGGAAGTATTTGGCTTCGACAGGCGTGTCGCGCTGGAACGAGTGCATGCCCCGCGCCTGATTTCCCCGTGGTTTCGGGAGGCCCGCGCACTGGTGCAGGAGCGGGTCCAGCGCCTCCTGTTCATCAGTTGGCCGGAGAGGGGCGCACATGTGACACCGGACGGCCGGTGTCATGGTGCACCTGGCCGCGCGGGAGGGGTGATCGTCGCGGAGTGATGCTCAGGCCGGCCGGCCGGGCAGGGCAGTGGCGTTCAGTTTTGGGAGGCGCGTGATCGTGGGCGCAGGGTGGTCGCGCCTGAGGGGAGCCGTAAGCCGGCGGTCAGCCCCAGCCCAACTCGTGAAGGCGGGCGTCGTCGATACCGAAATGGTGGGCCACTTCGTGGATTACTGTCACCAGGACCTCTCGCACCAATTCTTCACGTGAAGAGCACATCCGCTGCAGGGGTCCGCGAAAGACGACAATCCGGTCCGGCATGGACCCCGCACCCCACCAGTGGTCCCTCTCCGTGAGCGGAGTGCCCTCGTAAATGCCCAGGAGCTCGGTCTCGGGATCCTCCCACGGCTGCGGGACGTATTCGTCTTCGACGAAGATGCCCACGTTCGACATCTGGCGCATGATGTCTTCCGGTATCTGGTCGATCGCGTCATTCACCGCGTCCTCGAATTCCGGCAGCGACATCTCCATCGGCATGCCCTCGACTTTACCCGCGGGCGACGACGGCAGGACCGGTTCGGCGCCGCCCCTGCAGGGCGTCCGGGCCGTTTTGGTTTTTCCGGAAGCAGGCCCTATAGTTTTATAGGTCCACAGCGGGGAAATACATCCCAGGTGGTCCTGGCCCCCATCGTCTAGCGGCCTAGGACACCGCCCTTTCACGGCGGCGGCACGGGTTCGAATCCCGTTGGGGGTACGCGAGACGTCATGA
>NZ_JBNHHB010000394.1:0-2886 GCF_059091905.1 Arthrobacter sp. Dra40 | reverse complement strand
AGCCACTGCCGAACTGGCCGGGGCCGGCCGCCATGTACTGCTGGTCGAGCAGGAGTCGGAAGCAAATCTGGGCGGCCAGGCCTGGTGGAGCTTCGGCGGGCTGTTCCTGGTGGATACCCCGGAGCAGCGCCGGCTGGGAGTCAAAGATTCAGTGGAACTGGCCTGGCAGGACTGGCTCGGAACGGCTGGCTTCGACCGGCCGGAGGACTATTGGCCGCGCCGCTGGGCGGAGGCCTACGTGAACTTCGCCGCGGGGGAGAAGCGGGCATGGCTGCGCGAGCGCGGGCACCGGATTTTCCCGGTCGTCGGCTGGGCCGAACGCGGCGGCTACGACGCGAGCGGTCCGGGCAACTCGGTGCCGCGATTCCACATCACCTGGGGCACCGGCCCCGGCATCGTGGAACCGTTCGCGCGCCGGGTGCGGGAAGCCGCCGACGCCGGACTGGTTACGTTCGCGTTCCGCCACCGCGTGGATGGGCTGCTCACCCAGGACGGCGCTGTCACCGGGGTGCGCGGCAGCGTTTTGGAACCAACGACGGCGGGGCGCGGCCGTTCGTCCTCGCGCACCGTGGTGGGGGAGTTCGAACACCCGGCCGGCGCCGTCGTGGTTACCTCTGGCGGCATTGGAGCGGATCTGGAGGCAGTCCGGCGGAACTGGCCGCAGCGCCTGGGCACCCCGCCCCGGCATATGGTCGCCGGCGTTCCCGGATACGTGGACGGGCGGATGCTCGGCATCGCACAGGCCGCCGGCGGACGGGTGATCAATCCGGACCGGATGTGGCACTACGTGGAGGGCATTCGGAACTGGGACCCGGTCTGGGCCCGGCACGGGATTCGGATTCTGCCTGGTCCCAGCTCGCTCTGGCTGGACGCGACGGGCAAACGGCTGCCCGCGCCGCTGTTTCCCGGGTTCGACACTCTGGGCACGTTGGCGCATTTGCGCACCACCGGACACGATCACAGCTGGTTCATCCTGAACAAGAAAATCATCGAGAAGGAGTTCGCGCTCTCCGGCTCGGAGCAGAACCCGGATCTCACCGGTAAGTCGGTGCGGGAGGTGCTCAAGCGGGCGACGGCGGACGTGCCCGGACCGGTGCAGGCCTTCCTGGATCACGGCGTGGACTTTGTGCAGGCGGCCAGCGTGCCTGAGCTGGTGGCCAAAATGAATGAGCTGGTGCGGAACCATCCACTCGGCGCGCCGGATGCCAGCGGTAAGGCCGCAGACGAAGACAGCGGACCGTCCGAGCCGCCGGGGCCGGAGATGGCTGAGGTCCCCTTGCCCGCAGAGCCTGTACTGCCGGCCTTTGCCGACCTGGGGGACGGGCCGGTGCTGGACGTGGGGGCGGTCGAGGCCGAGATCCTGGCGCGCGACCGGGAGGTGGGCAACGCCTACGGCAAGGACGCGCAGGTGATGGCCATCCGTGCAGCCCGTCGATACCTCGGCGACAAGCTCATCCGCACCGTCAAGCCGCACCGGTTGCTGGACCCGGAGGCCGGGCCGCTGATCGCAGTGCGGCTATCGGTGCTGACCCGCAAAACGCTCGGCGGGCTGGAAACAGATCTGCAATCCCGCGTGCTGACCGGCTACGGCCAACCGGTGCCGGGGCTCTATGCGGCGGGGGAGGCCGCGGGGTTTGGCGGCGGCGGGATGCACGGCTACCGCTCGCTGGAAGGAACATTCCTGGGCGGTTGCCTGTTCAGCGGACGCGCCGCGGGCCGCTCCGCCGGCGCCTGACAGACAAGCGGGGCCCCGGTGGATGCCCCACCAGGGCGTGACCAGGTGGGATGCCGGCAAGGGGTGCTGCTGTGAAAGTGCCGATCCTGCCGCCCTTTGGGGCCCCAGCCTCTCAACGTCCGCATTTGGGGGCGCCCTGATTCCGTCGTCCTGTGCTGGAATAATCCCGGCGCAGCGTTGGTTGGTCCATGTAGATGCAATTGCATGAACGAATCAGGAGGAGTTCCAGTGTCACAACGCAAGATCGTCGTCATCTCCGCAGGACTCGGCGTACCGTCGTCCAGCAGGATGCTGGCGGACCAGCTGGCTGCGTCCACGGTGGACCAGTTCGGCCTCCAAGGTGTTGAAGCCGAGGTACGAATGGTGGAGCTGCGGGATTACGCCGTCGACATCGCCAACAACATGGTGACCGGCTACGCCGCCCCGAAGCTGGATGAAGTGCTCAAGGCAACGGTGGCTGCTGACGCGCTGATTGTGGTGACCCCTGTCTTTAGTGCCTCCTACAGCGGTCTGTTCAAGTCCTTCTTCGATGTGGTCGAACCGCGCGCGCTCGCCGGCAAGCCGGTCCTGATGGGGGCCACCGGCGGCAGTGCCAGGCATTCGCTGGCCCTGGACTACGCCATCCGTCCGCTGTTCAGCTACCTGCGGGCCCGCACGGTGCAGACCACCGTGTTTGCTGCGCCGGAAGACTGGGGCGCTGGCGAAACCGGTACCGGCGGACTGTCTGAGCGTTCAGACCGGGCGGCAGCAGAATTGGTCGACTTGGTGGAAGGTGCGCCGGTGACCGAGCGCGGCCGCGGCGGCGTTGAGTCCAAAAGCTTTGAGGAGATCCTCGCCAGCGTCGGCCACTGATAAACGCCAACGCCGCAGCAGGACAAATGCCCGGTCAGGGGATCGTCAGCGCCGCGCAGTAGCGGCGAGCAAGGTCCCCGGACCGGGCCTTTCTTGCTGCCACAGGCGGTTCGGGCTGCTGGCCTGGAACGTTGGAACTGTCGTCCTCAAACCGTTCGGGTTGCTGGCCGGGCTAGCGGCACCGGGCAACCTACTGCTGGAACGGCAGCCCCGGCCATTCTGAGGGGCCATGGCTTTGCGCTGGCGGTCTCAGCCAGTAGTTAACCGGAGAGGCACCGCCGTCGGCCGGGAGTACGGGC
>NZ_JBNHHB010000393.1:0-2887 GCF_059091905.1 Arthrobacter sp. Dra40 | reverse complement strand
GGCGTAGGCCCAGCGCGCCGGCGGTGAAGCCGACGCCGGCAAGAACAAAGGTCAGCATCTGGATCCAGCCGGCCCCGCCGAGTGAGAGCGCGCTCGGCGGCTGCTGGCGGGGATCGAACCCGGCGCGTAGTGCGGCTTGCAGCAGGGAGGAGACAACGAAGAATGGTCCGGCGGCCGCGCCGGCGAGCAGCAGGTGTCGCGGGCTCGTGTTCACGCGGAGGGTCCCTTCGTCATGAGCGAGGCGATGTAGGCCGCGTTCCGCTCCAGTGCCGTGCTCCAGCCGGCGCGGGCCTCGGGGGTCCGCATGGCTGGCGGCAGGCCCCGCTGTATCGTCACGACCTGGGTCGTGTGCTCGCTGAGCTCGGCGAACGTGATCTCGGTGAACACCTCCGAGTCCAGTTCGCGCCACGACAGATACCGGGGCGGGTCGACATCGACGTAGACCGCTCGCATCGTGTAGGTGTCACCGCTGTGATCGCTGACCATCGTGGTCTCAAACGCGCCGCCCGGCCGCAGGTCGACAACGATGCTCTCGAGCGGGGTGTGCGTGCCTCGCGGACCCCAAAAGTGGGTTAGGTGCTCCCGGGTGGTCATCACCGCGAACACCAGCTCACGAGGTGCGTGGTGCACGGCTTGGACGGTGAAGTTCTCGTCGGTCAGGTGCTCGCTCACTGCTGTTCCTCCTGCAGTCGGGCCAGGTGCTGGCTGAGTCGGTCGTGGCGGTCGACCCACTCCCGGCGCTGAGCGTCGACCCAGGTCAGGACCTCGACCAGTCGGTCGATCTCGAGGCTGGCCGGGCGGGCCTGGGCCTGTCTGCGCCGCGACACCAAGCCGGCTTCCTCGAGCACCCGCAGGTGCCGCGACACGGCCTGTTGAGTCAGGTCGAACTGCTCGGTCAGCTCCTTGACTGTGGCGTCGGCGCCGGCCAGCTGGTGCACGATTGCCACCCTTGTCGGGTCTGCCAGCGCAGCGAAGATGCGTACCAACGTGTCAGTTCTTCCTCGATCCACAACAGAATTCTTGCACAACGATTCTGTTGTGTACAGGCCTGTTTAGTCTCCCGCAAGCTTCCGCATAACGGCTGGTGGTCAACTCGGGCAAGCAGGCGATGCGGGTTGCCGCCACCGCCCTCAACAAATCCGGCGCCCGCTATTACGACGCCACAATCGGCCGCTCCACTCACCCCGGCCCCTGAAACCAGGAAGCCAACCGCTAGGAATGCGCACAATGTACCCCCGCGAGCTTTACCGATCCAACGGGACTTGCAGCAGTGGACGAGGGCATGCGAACGACCATCGTCCAAGGCGCTATCGGTGGAGCTACCCTCGGTATGGGAAGATCCTCCGGAGGGCCGGCAAGTTGTGCCGTTCCAGAAGGCGCCTCCCGTTCCAAAGCCCCACCCCGCAAGCAAGCGTCCGCCCTCGGTCCACGTGCAGGCAGCAGGACAGATTGACGGACTCCGTCGCCAGTGGGATATTGAGCGCGCTTATTAGGTCGACTAAAGGAGTTAGACCTATGTGGACAACGGAGTATACGGCCACCACCGACGTCGAGTCGACCGCGATCTGGGGCGCATTGCGGGACCTGCACAGCGGCATCCCCTTGGGCGAGCACAGCGACCGCTTCGAGCTGCACGGCCCCTTCGGGGTCGGCACGGAGGTGTCGGTGACCCCGCAGGGGCAGGATACGATGCGCTCGGTGATCGTTGAGCTCGACGAAGGACGCAGCTACGCCGACCGCACCAGTTTCGGCGACCTGACGCTGCTCTTCCGACACACCCTCACACCGGTGGGCGGCGGCGGCACCCGCGTCACCCACCGGTTGGAGATCTCCGGCCCCGGCGCCGACGAGGTCGGCCCGGAACTCGGCCCGCAGATCAGCAGCGATTTCCCGGTCACCATGACTGAGCTGATCGCCGCTGCCCGCGCCCGCGGTGCAGGCCCGCTCGGCGGCTAGGAGACGTCGGAGCACTATGATCTATTCTTTGGTAGTTCTGACCAATGCGGGCAGTCACCTCCTCGCTCTCGACGCCGCTTACTCCAGCGCGAATCCGAACCTGAGTCCTTTTCCGGCATGCGAGTCTCCGCTAAGTTCATCTCTGATGCAGAAAATACACGTGCCGCGACATGATCATAGGAATTGCTCCGCCCGACCCGATGGCTCGCCCATTGGTCTGCAAAGTTTGGCTTTAGTGCGGTCCCGTAAGCCGGTCCCTCACCGCGACACTTGAGGACCACTCCCCCGCCGGCCAAAATTTCATACAAGCACTGACTTCTTGGATTCGCGTATAGCCCGCCCGCAAAAAAGCCCGGTGAAGGTGTCCTAAACGCTACAGTTGGAGCATGTCTGCGCACATCATCGGCTACGCCCGCGTCTCGACCAACGAGCAGGACTCACCGCCCAAAGAAATGGGCTCGCCGCACTGGGTGTGCCCGACGACAGGATCTACACCGACCACGGGCTCACCGGCACCAACCGCGACCGGCCGGGCCTGCGCGAAGCCCTCGCCGCCGTCCGCGCCGGCGACACCCTGGTCATCACCAAACTCGACCGTCTCGCCCGATCCCTGCCCGACGCCCGCGACATCGTCGAAGAACTGACAAAGAAGAAAGTGAAGCTGAGCATCGGCGGATCCGTGCACGACCGACCGACCCGGTCGGGCGGCTGCTCTTCAACGTCCTAGCCATGGTCGCCGAATTCGAATCCGACCTCATCCGTGCCCGCACCCGCGAAGGCATGCAGGTCGCCAAGGCCAAGGGCCGGCTCCGTGGCAAACAGCCCAAACTCTCCAAAAGCCAGGAAGCCCACCTCGTCTCCCTATATAAGGGAGGACAACACACCACCACAGAGATCGCCGAGCTCTTCAAGGTCGCCCGAAGTACCGTGT
>NZ_JBNHHB010000392.1:0-2905 GCF_059091905.1 Arthrobacter sp. Dra40 | reverse complement strand
AAGCCACGGCCCGTCAGGTTTCGTTCCAGCGCATGGCGGGCCGGCTGCAGCAGAAGATCGCCGGCTTCGCAGAGTCCGCCGCCGATCACGAACATGCCCGGGTCCAGGGCCGCGGACAGATTGGCCAGCCCCAGCCCCAGCCATTCGCCAACCTCTTCCAGCAGCCGGACGCTGGCAGGGTCTGCCTCCTTCGCCTGGTCCGTCACCACTGCTCCGGTGATGTCTTCCACCACGCCGCCCACTGCCTGCAGCCACCGCTGGGCCACCGGGGAGTTCGTTCCGGCCAGTTCCCTGGCCTCGCGGCCCAAGGCATTGCCCGAAGCGTATTGTTCCCAGCAGCCGCGGTTTCCGCAGGCGCAGCGGTGTCCGCCGGGCACGATGACCTGGTGCCCGAATTCCCCGGCCACACCCCACCGGCCGCGCTCCAGCCTGCCGTCCATCACCATGGCCCCACCGATGCCGGTACCCAGAGTGATGCACACCAGGCGCTGCTCTCCTGCCCCGGCACCAAACCGGAACTCGGCCCAGGCGGCGGCGTCGGCGTCGTTGATGACGGTGACGGGCCGGCTCAGGAGCCGTTCCAGATTGTCCCGCAGCGGTTCATTCCGCCACGCCAGGTGCGGGCTGAAGAGCACGGTCCCGCCATCAAGGTCCATCCATCCCGCCGCGCCCACGCCCACCGCCGCAACGGGGTGGTCCGAGGCCAACTCGCGCACCATGGCGGCGATGAGATCCTCAACGTCCCGTGGATCGTCTCCGGGGGTGGAGCGGACCAGTTCCGCGACCACGTGCCCGGTACGGTCAATGGCCCCGGCGGCCACCTTCGTGCCGCCTATATCGATCCCCACCGCCAGCGCGCTGTCTTCCACACGCACTATCCTAAACAGGGCCGAGGTGCGGGCCCGTCGCTCCGTCCATCCGCCCGCAGAGCCGACCGGCCCCGGGCCCCGCACCGTTACCGTTTCGTAGGTTACTTGCGGGTATCGGCTGTGATTTAGGTTATAGGCTAAAAGCAACCTCCGTCAGGGAGACCGAACAGAGCTGGCCACAGCTGAAGAAGTGAGGAGCTATAGTGCGCGAATACAGCGTGCCCGTCCTGGTGGACGTTCCGCGGAAGGCCAACATCGCCGACCTGGTGGTTGAACAGGCGCAGAAGGCATCGAACCCGGCATTGTTCTCCCGCAAGGATGCGACCGGTGCATGGCAGGACATCCGCGCCACTGAGTTCCTCACGGACGTGACCCGATTGGCCAAGGGGCTGATTTCCAGCGGCGTGGGAGCTGGCGACCGGGTGGGCATCATGGCCCGCACCCGCTATGAGTGGTCGTTGGTGGACTTCGCCATCTGGTTCGCCGGCGCCGTATCCGTGCCGATCTACGAGACCTCCTCCCCCAGCCAGATCGCCTGGATCCTTGGCGATTCCGGAGCCGTGGCAGTCTTCGCGGAAAGCGCCTCCCATGAAGCAAAGGTTCGCCAGGCCGCCCTCAATGAAGGCCTTGAGGACCTGAAGTACGTGTGGCAGCTCGACGAGGAGTCGCTGGACGGGCTCCGCACCGCCGGAAGGGATGTCCCGGACGCCGCCCTCGAGGAACGCCGCACCGCGGCAGGCCTCGAGGACCTGGCAACGATCATCTACACCTCCGGAACCACCGGCCGCCCCAAGGGCTGCGAACTGACCCACGGGAATTTCGTCGAGCTGTCGAAGAACGCCGCCGCGGCCCTTCCGGACGTTGCGCATGAAGGCGCCCAGACCATCATGTTCCTGCCGCTGGCCCACGTTTTCGCCCGGTTCATTTCCGTGCTGTGTGTGGCCGCGGGGGCCACCGTGGCGCATACGCCGGACATCAAGAACCTGCTGCCGGACCTGCAAAGCTACCGGCCGACTTTTATCCTGGCCGTCCCTCGCGTTTTCGAGAAGGTCTACAACAGCTCCATGCTCAAGGCGGAGGACGGCGGCAAGGGCAAGATCTTCCACGCGGCTGCGGACACCGCCGTGGCGTGGTCCCGTGCCGATGAGGCCGGCAAGGTGCCGCTGACGCTCAAGCTCAAGCACAAGCTCTTCGACAAGCTGGTTTACCACAAGATCCGTGAAGCCATGGGCGGCCGGGTCGAACACGCCGTCTCCGGTGGCGGCCCGTTGGGGGAACGGCTGGGGCACTTCTTCCACGGCATCGGCCTGCTGGTGTTGGAAGGCTACGGCCTGACCGAAACCACTGCCCCGGTCTCGGTCAACACGCCCAAGCTGGTCAAAATCGGCACCGTCGGGGCACCGCTGCCCGGCAATGCCGTCAAGATCGCCGACGACGGCGAGATCCTGGCCAAGGGGGTCTGTGTGCTCCGCGGCTACTACAACCGGCCGGACCTCACGGGGGAAGCGTTCGATGACGGCTGGTTCCGCACCGGCGACATCGGCGAACTGGATGCTGACGGTTTCCTGCGCATCACCGGCCGGAAGAAGGAGATTATTGTCACCGCCAGCGGCAAGAATGTGGTGCCGGCACAGCTAGAGGACCAGATCCGCGCCGATGCCTTGGTCTCCCAGTGCGTGGTGATCGGCGACGGCCGGCCATTCATCTCCGCGCTCATCACGCTCGACGAGGAGGCCCTGCCGGGCTGGCTGGAGCGCCACAACCTGCCGGCCAGCACGACGATGGAGGAGGCAGCCGGCCACGAAACCGTGCAGGCGGCGATCCAGGCGCTCATTGACCGGGCCAACCAGAGCGTCTCCCAGGCGGAAGGGATCAAGTCCTTCAGGATCATCCCGTCGGACTTCACTGAAGCGTCCGGCCACCTGACGCCGTCGCTGAAGATCAAGCGGGCGCAAGTGCTGACGGATTTCGACGAGTACGTGGAACAGATCTACGCCGGCGTCCGGCAGTAACCCCAGCCAGAACAGCCAAGGGCC
>NZ_JBNHHB010000391.1:0-2921 GCF_059091905.1 Arthrobacter sp. Dra40 | reverse complement strand
GCATCCTGTTGGCAGAGGTGCCGCCCGGGGCGGCACCGACGCGGTGGAGGTTTTTGCAACGCAATAGACTCATAGCCGCTCTGGCGGCGGCCACGATCGTTGTGGAAGCCCGCTGGCGCTCGGGGGCTCTGAATACGGCACATCACGCAGCGGGTCTTGGCAGGAGTGTGGGTGCCGTGCCCGGGTCCGTCTACAGCGCAAACTCGGCCGGCACCCACCGCCTGCTGCGGGACGGGAGCGCGACAGCTATCACGGACGCCGCAGAAGCTGCAGAGCTGGCAGGCCCAATCGAGACGTCGCATGCTGCGGGGACGCAGGAGGTTCTCGCGGACCACGACGGACTCAGCGTGAACGATCTGTTGCTGCTCGACGCCCTGCCGGTTCGCCGGGGAAGTTCGGTGGACAAGCTCGCGACGGTGGCCGGGGTTCCGGTGCGCCTGGTCCTGGCGGGACTCGGACGCCTGGAAGCGGCAGGACTGGCCGTGCAGGATGCCACCGGCTGGCACCGGGGACGTAAGGCCTGAGCGGGCCAGGGCAGCGCCATGGGTGGAGCCGCGCACCCAAAGGCTAACAATTCCGGAGTGCTTCAGTGCGCCTGCTTGAGTTCGGGCGGCAAGGCAAGCACAGTGAAAACATGAGCTCTGCAGATGACCCCGAGCCGCAGGGCACGCCTCCGCTACCGGAAGAGTTCGACGCCGCCCTGGATGGTTTTGCCCGCTATCTGAAGGCTGAACGCGCGCGTTCGGAACACACCCTGCGGGCCTACCTAACGGATGTTCGGCACCTGCTCGGACACGCTGCGGAAACCGGAGCGATGACGCTGCCGGACATCACCTTGGGAACCCTGCGCTCCTGGCTGGGGGCGATGAATGTCGCGGGGATGGCCAGGTCCACACTGGCCCGGCGAACGGCGACAGCGCGCACCTTCATGGCGTGGGCGCTCAGGGAGGAACTTATCCGCACCGACCCGTCGCTGCGGCTGAAGGCGCCCAAGCGCAACAGTTCGCTGCCTACCGTGCTGCGGCCGGCCCAGATCGACGAGTTGTTCCATACCCTGGCCGAGCAAGCAGCTGAGGGTCAGCCGCTGCCGCTGCGTGACCGGGCGATGATCGAACTGCTCTACGCGACCGGCATCCGCGTCAGCGAGCTTGCGGGCCTGGACATCGATGAGGTGGACAACGAACGCCGGACCATTCGGGTGCTGGGCAAAGGCAACAAGGAACGGACGGTTCCGTTCGGGCTGCCAGCCGCCGTGGCACTGGATGACTGGCTGCGCAGAGGGCGGCCCAAGTTTGCCCACGGGGAAAGCGGTCCGGCTATGTTCCTGGGCCAGCGGGGCAAGCGGGTAGATCCGCGTCAGGTCCGCTCGGTGGCCGCCAAGCTCTTCGGGCTGCTGGGCGACACCTCGGCAACAGGACCGCACGCGCTCCGGCACAGCGCCGCCACCCACCTGCTGGACGGGGGAGCTGACCTGCGGGCCGTGCAGGAAATCCTGGGCCACACCACCCTGGCCACCACCCAGCTCTACACCCACGTCTCGGTGGACCGGCTGCGCCGCAGCTACCAGCAGGCCCACCCTCGAGCCTGAGCGCGCAGCAAAAGCGGTGCTCGGGGGGAGCAGGGCATCGACTGGAGAGCGGCGGGGCGGAGCCCAGCCACGGTGGGAGCGCGGTGGGGCGGAGCCCAGCCACGGTGGGGAGCGCAGCGGGCCATCGTGTGGAGCCCGGCAGCGCAAGACCGGGAAACCGGCCTGCAGCGGCGCAATCGGCGACACGACATAACACATAAGTAGTTACACTGGCGCAATTCGATGCCGTACGGCACAATGAGGAACGAAGCGTCGGAAACAGCAGTACTGACAAGTTCCATCCGTTGACAGGCTGAAGGTCGTTGGGGAAGACGTACCTACAGCAAATGGAGGATGGGATGTCTGTTGTGATGACGCGTGGCGTGCTGTTTGTGCATTCAGCACCTTCGGCATTGTGCCCTCATATCGAGTGGGCCGTCGGATCGGTCGTGGACAAGCGCACCGATTTGGAGTGGACCGCTCAGCCCGCTGCGCCCGGAATGTACCGGGCGGAGCTGTCGTGGGTCGGCCCGCAGGGGACCGGGGCCATGCTGGCTTCCGCCCTGCGCGGATGGGCACATCTGCGCTATGAAGTGGCCGAAGAGCCGAGCCCCGGTGTCGACGGCGGCCGCTGGTCACACACGCCCGAACTCGGCATTTTCCACGCCATGACGGACGTCCACGGCAACGTCATGGTCAGCGAGGACCGCATCCGCTACGCCTACGAAGCCGGTGCCGGCGACCCCGCAGCCGTCTACCACGAGTTGTCACTGGCCTTGGGTGAGGCCTGGGACGAAGAACTCGAGCCCTTCCGCCACGCAGCCGAAGGCGCCCCGGTGCGCTGGCTGCACCAAGTCGGCTAAAGCTCGCCCAACGCCCCGCAACACCGCATCCTCCATCACGCACAAAGGGAGGGCGACCGGTAAAAACCGGCCGCCCTCCCTTTCATGCTGCCCGGAGGCAAACACCTGGTGGGCTGCTAACT
Source organism: Arthrobacter sp. Dra40 (assembly GCF_059091905.1). Classification (NCBI taxonomy): domain Bacteria; kingdom Bacillati; phylum Actinomycetota; class Actinomycetes; order Micrococcales; family Micrococcaceae; genus Arthrobacter; species Arthrobacter sp. Dra40. The sequence continues at coordinate 369 of NZ_JBNHHB010000391.1, read as the reverse complement.
CCTAGACGTTGCGGAACACGACCACGGCGTTGTGGCCGCCGAAGCCGAACGAGTTGTTCAAGGCCACAATGTCGCCCTGCGGAAGATCGCGGGCAGAGGTCACCACGTCCAGCGGGATGTCCGGATCCTGGTTTTCCAGGTTGATCGTGGCCGGAGCACGGCGTTCGTAGACAGCCAACACGGTCATGACGGACTCCACGGCACCGGATGCACCGAGCAGGTGGCCGGTCTGCGACTTCGTCGCGGAGACGGCAACATTGTCCACGTGGTCTCCGAGCGCCGCCTTCAAGGCGGTGTACTCCGGCTTGTCGCCCACCGGGGTGGACGTCGCGTGGGCGTTCACGTGCACGACGTCGGACGCCTGCGCCC
>NZ_JBNHHB010000390.1:0-2927 GCF_059091905.1 Arthrobacter sp. Dra40 | reverse complement strand
ACTCCCGTTCGGCCACATAGTCGGCCGGGTCGTAGCCGCCGAGCACCGGTGTTTCCTTGCGCAGGTGCAGCGCGCCGGTGGCCAGCTCATAGTCGTAGATCCGAGGAGGGGTCAGGAACGAGGTGTAGGCCAGCCGGATCACCGGCGCCTCATAGTCGGAACCGCCCACGCCTGCGGTGAACAGTTCCTCGTCGAAGCCCGGTTCCACCGGAGTTGCCTGGGCTTCGGTTCCCAGGCCGGCGAGGGGCAGCACCTGCACACGTTCGATGGTGTCCTTGCGGATCGACAGCACCACGTGCGTGGCGGTGACGCCCGCGCCGTTGACCCGCACCCCGTCGTCGTGCTCCAAGACGGTGTCCCAGTGCTGCGCTTCCAGCGGCCGGGAGAATTCCGACAAATCCGCCAGCGAGACCATCGAGTTCACGGCGTCTTTGTTGTGCGTGAGCAGCACCTTCTGCACACCGTCCAACAGGAAGGGCTCGGCGTCGTAGAGCACCCGCGCGCTGCGCGGAATCAGCGTCTGCAGCCCGGCATCCGGATGGGCGAAGTCCAGCAGCCGCGTCTCGGAGTATTCGGAGCAGCCGATGCCGATCACCAGGTGCCGGCGGTCGGCGGAGAGGTCGAAGCCCATCCACATGGCCGGGTCGTCTTCCTGATAAATCACGACGTCGGAGGCCACGGATGCGCCGACGGTGTGCGCCTTGATCTGGTACGGGCGCCAGGACTCGTCCACCACCGTGTAGAACACGCGGCTGCCGTCGGGGTCGAAGGCCAGCGAGTAGAAGACGTTCTCCACGACATCGTCCAACAGTTGGCCGGTGTCCAGATCCTTGATCCGCAGGGTGAAGCGCTCGTCGCCGGCGTGGTCCGCGGCGTAGGCGTACAGCCGTCCGTCCTGGGTGACGGCCGAGCCGCCCAAGGAGAAGAACGGCTTGTCTTCCGCCTCCGCGTTGCCGTCCAGCAGGACCTGCTCGCCGGGTACCGGCCGGCCGGCCTCAACCTGCGGGGGAGTCCAGCCAGCGGCCGGATCGCCGGTGTCCAAGGCCTGCACCCGGCACTGGATGCCGTATTGCTTGCCCTCTTCCATGCGGCCGTAGTACCACCAGCCGTCCTTGCGCACCGGCACGGACAGGTCCGTTTCCTGGGTGCGGTTCTTGATCTCCTGGAAGATCGCCTCGCGCAGCGGCTGCTGGTGCGCCGTCACGGCTTCCGTGTAAGCGTTTTCCGCCTGCAGGTGGGCCACGACCTCCGGGTTCTCCTTGTCCCGCAGCCATTCGTAGTGGTCCACGAAGGTGTCGCCGTGGTGGGAGCGCTCGGTGGGAACCTTGGGGGCCACCGGCGGTTCCGGACGGCTTGGCGGCGCAGAAGCCAGGGGGGAGTCACGGACGGTTTCGGCAGGGGTGTGCGTCATGGCACCAATATATAGAGCGAGGCCGGGCTGCCGGGCGGTTTTGGCTGAGGGTGGAAGAGCGCAACCGCCGTCCGTCAGCCGGAGAGGCGGTGGAGCCAGACGGCGACCGGAACCATGATCACGGCACCGATTACCAGGCACCAATTGCCCAGGAACGTAATCCAGCCTCTGCTCCGGTCGGACCCGTGCTTGCCTGCTTCCGTCGACGCGCTCGGGTCCACCACCGGATCGGGACGCTGGTGGCGGGAAAACCGTCCCCGGAGGGTGGCGGCGAGCATCAGCAAACCGCCTCCGACGGCGATCGGCCGCGCGGGGAGGTTGGCAACCACCGTGTCGCCGAGGAGCACCGCCACTGCCACGAGCAGCGCAAAAGCGGCCGCGCCGATCGCCCCGCCCTGCCACGGCTTCAGCCGCACGACGGCGCGAAGGTTGAAGGCGATCAGCGGCATCGCCACCAGGAAGGCGACTGCCAGCAGAAGGTGAAACCCACTGATCTCCACCGAACGGTTTTCGCTGGCGGGCCCCGCAGCGAAGACCAAGGCCATAAAGCCGAAAACCCCCACTACATTGGCTGCGACAACGGCGGGCAGGCCGGAAGGTTCAGGCTGCGCCAGTCCCAAACTGCGCGCGTATTCTGCCGGATTCCCGAAGGCTTCCTCCGGCCTCTCGCCGCTGTCCGCCAGATGCTCGCGCACGGTGGCCGCGGCATCGCCGATCCGAGCGCCGTCCACGTTTAGCAGCCGCAGCTCCAGGACCATCTCGTCCAGCCACTTCTGTTCTGATCCTGTTTTGGTCATGGCCGGTGCTCCTCGGTGTTCAGGTGTGCGTGGACAATGCCGGTGAAATGCCGCCACTGGGACTGCTGCCGTTCCAATTCGGCCAGGCCGTCGGCAGTGAGCCGGAAGTACTTGCGGCCCGGCCCGCCTTCGCCCGCCCGCCATTCGGTGGTGACCAAGCCGTTGGACTCCAGCCGGGTGAGGAGCGGATAAAGGGTGCCGCCTTTCACCGTGCCGAGCCCGGCGGCTTCGAGGGCAGAGGCAATGGCGTAGCCGTAGGTCGGTCCGGGCTCCAGTGACTTCAGGACACACAGGCCCAAGATGCCCCGCATCCACTCACCGGGCCATTGTCTGTGCTGCATGGCTAGATAGTTCCACTAACTAGCCTATCTGTCTAGTGTGCGCTTGGTTCGCACAGGCGACGCCGCGTGCTGCGTCGGCTCGCCATTCTCCGCGGTGACGTATCGAGGACCGGCCGCGTCCGGCTGCCCCTGGTCTTGACGCCCACGGAAGGCCAATATATTCTGAACGAACGGTCGGTAATTATTTCCGGCTGGACTACGTACAGTGAGGTGACCATCGTGGCAACGCACACCGAGGCCGGCGACCCGCAGTTGCACGCCGTGCCGTCCCCCGAGGACGCGGCCGGACAGGCCTACTTTGACAAGATCATTGCGGAGGATTCCCGGATCGAGCCGGCCGACTGGATGCCGGAGAAGTACCGCAAGACGCTGACCCGG
>NZ_JBNHHB010000389.1:0-2948 GCF_059091905.1 Arthrobacter sp. Dra40 | reverse complement strand
AGCCACGAGAACCCCCGCTGTCCTTTGGACGGCGGGGGTTCTCGCTGTTAAGGAGGGGCCGCGGGGGCTTACGACGGCAGTGCGCCGCCGACAGCGGCCGCTCGGACTTGCCGGCAGTGGCCGGCCGGGGTCAGATGTTTTGGTGCAGGCAGAGGATGTTGCCCTCCGAGTCGGGGAACCAGGCGCAGCGCTGGTGTCCGGTGACCGCGATGTGGTTGACAGTCTTCAGGCCCGGCAGGTCGTAGTCCGCGAAGTCAACGCCGCGGCCGGCCAGTTCGGACATTTCGGTTTCCAAATCGGCCACCTCGAAGCTGATCGAGGTGTGGTCCGACGTGTCGGCGTCCGGTCGGACGATGAGTTCTACCGCGGTGGAGCCGTCGCTGGAGAACAGGAACGAGTCCTCCCCAAGAGGGCCGGCGGGCTGCAATCCGAGGGAATTTTGGTAGAACGCGCGCGCCCGGTCCATGTCCTTCACGGGCAGGACCGTCGTCATGGTACGGGTGTTGAGCATGGATGTCCGGCTTTCTGGAAGCATCTGCGGTGGACACTCCCAGAATAGTCCTGGCCCCGGTCCCCGGAAGTGGCGGACGAGCACGAATTTTGACCGGCAGCCAGTAGGATCGGAACCATGGAGTGGCTGATCGCGTGGATCGTGCTGGGCCTGGTCGCCGCGGTGGTCGGAGCGGTGTCCTGGGGCCGGCGGTACTTCCGCCATGAACTGGACCGGGCCCGCCGCATCCGGCGCGCCAACGGCACCGGCAGGCGGTAGCGGCGGCGGTTCAGGTCAGGGGCGGGACAGGTTGCGCCAATGCAGGCTGCCCGTGGGTACCCGGTGTGCCGGCGTCACGGCCGCGGCGTGCGGCCAGGTCCTTGAACCAGTGGAAAGACGACTTCCGGATCCGCTGCTGGGTGGCGAAGTCGACGTAGAGCAGGCCAAACCGCTGGCTGTACCCGGCGGCCCATTCGAAGTTGTCCATCAGCGTCCACACGTAGTAGCCGCGCAGATCGATGCCTTCGGCGGGCCCGCCCGGGGCTGTTGCGGTGAGCGCAACTTCCAGGTGCCGGGCCAGGTAGTCGACCCGCCGCACGTCGGCCACCGACGGCTCGTTTGTCAGGGCATCCCGGACCACAACGTCCTTGAAGCTGGCACCGCCCTCGGTAATGTAAACCGGCGGGAGGTTGGGATAGCGCTGGGCCATCTGGGCCAAGGCCACCTGCAGGTAGTCCGGTGCCACCGGCCAGCCGAATTCAGTGCGCTCATACCCCGGCCACCCGGCCAGATGGAACGGCAGGTCTCCGCCCTGCTCCCAGAGCAACTCGGGCAGGCCCTCAGGGACCGCCTCCGGGCCGGTCAACGGGCCCGGTCCGATGCCGATCCGGGTGGGGAAGTAATAGTTCAATCCGTAGAAATCCAGCGGCTGGTGCATCACCGCGAGGTCCTCGTCCGGAATCTCCCGCAGGTACTGCAGAACCGGTTTCAGTACCGGGTTGAAGGTGGGATAGCGGCCCAGCAGCACCGGATCCGAGAACATGCCGTTGTGCAGCACATCGTACAGTTCCACCAGTACATCGTGGGCGAGTCCGTCCTTGGCACCGACCACGGGGGAGTAGACGTTGGTGATGCCGGCCTCGCCCGCGATCCCGCCGGCACGCAGGGCCGAGAGACTGAGCCCGTGGGCCAAAATAAGATGATGCGCGGCGGGCAGGGCGTCGAACAACCCTGCGTGGCCGGGCGCATGGACGCCGAGGCCGTAGCCGTTCAGGGTGACGGTCGTGGGCTCGTTGATGGTGACCCAGCGGTCCACGCGGTCGCCGAACTTGTCCGCGGCGATGGCCGCGAAGTCGGCCAGCCGGTAGGCGGTATCCCGGTTCAGCCAGCCGCCCGCATGTTCCAGTGGCAGCGGGGTGTCCCAATGGTAGAGCGTGCACATCGGCGAGATGCCCCGCGCCAGCAACTCATCCAGCAGGCGGTCGTAAAAGTCGATGCCCCGGGGGTTGACCGGACCCCGGCCACCGGGCTGGATGCGTGGCCAGGACAGCGAGAAACGGTACGAGTCCAGCCCGAGCTCTGCCATCAACCCGATGTCCTCGGGCATCCGATGGTAATGGTCGCAGGCGGCATCGGCCGTAGCACCGCCGGCGATCCTGCCCGGCGCATGGGAAAACTCATCCCAGCCTGACGGTCCGCGGCCGTCTTCGGCGACGGCGCCCTCTATCTGGAACGCCGCTGTCGCCACGCCCAACGTGAAGTCGGACGGCACCAGTGCCGCCAGCTGCCCGCTGTCCATTGCCATTCGCTGTTGTCCTCCCGAAACGTGGTGGTCCTGCCGAAATACAGAGCCCGCCGGAGCGGACTGGCACCAGCATCGCACTGCAGGCACCTCGGCGCCATAGCGCCCCGGCCATCAGTCGGGCACGACCCCGGGCCGTGAGCCGACGGCGACCGGGCCGTTCTCCGCCGACGGTCCAAGCGACGGCGTCGTACCACCGTCGCCGGCAGCAAGGGGGAGGATGGCGCCCGATCTTCAGGGCGGGGCCTTGCGACCACGCGCCCGATTCGCAATCACGGCCGAAGTCTGCCACACTAGATGAGTTGTTCAAGCGCTTTTGCATGTCTTCGTGCGAAGCTGGGTCCCGCCCGGGATAATGCCCGGGGCAGGGTCAGGCTCCACAGATTGAAAGCCCAAATATAACCCACCCTCCATTTTTGAGCGGGCGGAGTGCGCAGAATGTTCGCGACACGCCCGACCGCGGGGGTCGGAGCCTCAGCAGGGTGAGGAACCCGGATTCATCCGGATTCAGTCTGCCGGAGGAGCGCCAGGCAGGAGATATCCGGCCATCGGGGCGCAGAGAAGAAAGTCCACAGAGCAGCACTGAGAAAGAGAGCGGAGACGCCATGGCGGGACAGAAAATCCGCATCCGTCTGAAGTCATATGACCATGAGGTCA
>NZ_JBNHHB010000388.1:0-2987 GCF_059091905.1 Arthrobacter sp. Dra40 | reverse complement strand
GGCACTGGATGCCGCCGCGGCCGAGCTCGGCGCGGCCGCCGTGCTGCTGGGACACACACTCGACGACCAGGCCGAGCAGGTGCTGCTGGGCCTGGGCCGCGGCTCGGGCACCCGGTCGTTGGCGGGTATGCCGGAGAAGCGGGGGCTGTATCTGCGTCCGTTCCTGGCGCTGCGCCGGCAGGACACCGAGGAGATCTGCGCGATTGCCGGGCTGCAGCCCTGGCATGACCCGGCCAACAGCGATCCGCACTTTATGCGCTCCCGCATCCGGACCCGGGTGATGCCGTTCCTGGAAGAGGAGATGGGCCCCGGTGTTGCGGAAGCGCTGTGGCGTTCGGCACGGATACTGGCGGCCGACGCCGACTACCTGCAGGCGCAGGCGGCGGAAGAGTACCGGCGGGTGCGCGTCGTGACGCCGGACGGGCTGGAGCTGCGGCGCGACGGCATGGAGCAACTGCCGGCCGCCATGAAGCACCGCGTCATCGCGCTGGCAACGGCCGAACTGGGCGGCGAAAACCCAAGTTACGAACGGCTGCTGGCAGCCGAGTCGCTGCTGCGGCGCCAAGGTTCGGCGGGCCCGGTGCAGCTGGCCGGATTCGTCAGTGTCTTCCGCCGGACTGCTGCCACTGCGGTTCCCCAAGATGGCACCGGCTATGGCAATCTTGTGTTGAGAACAACTGGCCGCAGTCCCGGCCAGACAGAACGCTAGACCCGGGAGCATGTGGTGGATTCCAACGACGTCCAGGCAGACCTCAAGCACGTCCTCTACACCAAGGAGCAGATCCAGCAGCGCGTCGCCGAGCTGGCCGCACAGATCGACAAGGACTACGAAGGACGCGACCTGCTGATCGTCGGTGTCCTCAAGGGCGCGGTCATGGTCATGGCGGATTTGGCCCGGGCCTTGCACAGCCACGTCAAGATGGACTGGATGGCGGTCTCTTCCTACGGTTCCGGCACCCAGTCCTCGGGTGTGGTGCGGATCCTGAAGGACCTGGAGACGGACCTGATGGGCAAGCACGTGCTCATCGTGGAGGACATCATCGACTCCGGCCTGACCTTGTCCTGGCTGAAGACCAACTTGATCTCGCGCGGTCCGGCAAGCGTTGAAATCTGCACGCTGCTGCGCAAGCCCGATGCCGCCAAGGTGGAAATCGACGTCAAGTACGTCGGCTACGAGATCCCGAACGAGTTCGTGGTTGGCTACGGGCTGGACTACGCGGAGCGCTACCGCAACCTGGACTTTATCGGCACGCTGGCCCCGCACATTTACGAATAACCACCGCAGCGTCCCCTGCAGGTCGGGCTACGCCGAGAGGGAACTAATGGCCTCGGTCGAGCGTGAACCATGACGGACGGTGTATAGCTGTAGTAGCCCATGGGCTGCCATCACGCGCGGACAAGCAGGAGGGACGGGCGCAAGCCCCCAAGTCGCATGAAATTGAAGAACCTTTTCAAGGGACCGATCATCTGGATCGTCCTGGTCCTGGTTATCCTCCTGATCGCCGTGCCCAACCTTGCCGGCCCGCAGTCCTCCCGGGTCGATACCAGCGTGGGGCTTGGGCTGCTCCGGGACGACAAGGCAGAACAAGCCCGCATGAACGACGGCGCCCAGAGCGTTGACCTTACCTTGCGCCAGGATTTGGTCATCGACGGTGCCAACAAGGGCAAGTCCATCACCTTCTTCTACAGCCGCGACCGTGGTCCCGACATCGTGGACGCGATCAACGCCTCCAAGGTGGACACCTTCACCGACCAGCCGGTGGAGAACAACTGGTTCATGAGCTTCATCGGCCTGATCCTGCCGATCCTGATCATCGGCCTGATCTTCTGGTTCCTGCTCTCGCGCATGCAGGGCGGCGGTTCCAAGGTCATGCAGTTCGGCAAGTCCAAAGCCAAGATGATCTCCAAGGACATGCCCCAGGTGACCTTCTCCGACGTCGCCGGCGTGGACGAGGCGGTGGAGGAGCTGCACGAAATCAAGGAGTTCCTCTCCGAGCCGGCCAAGTTCCAGGCCGTGGGGGCGAAGATCCCCAAGGGTGTGCTGCTCTACGGTCCGCCCGGCACCGGCAAGACCCTGTTGGCCCGCGCCGTGGCCGGTGAGGCAGGGGTGCCGTTCTTCTCGATTTCAGGCTCCGACTTTGTGGAGATGTTCGTGGGTGTCGGCGCCTCCCGCGTCCGCGACCTGTTCGAACAGGCGAAAACCAATTCGCCGGCCATCATCTTCGTCGATGAGATCGACGCCGTCGGCCGGCACCGCGGCGCCGGCGTCGGCGGCGGCAACGACGAACGCGAACAGACGCTGAACCAGCTGCTGGTGGAAATGGACGGCTTCGACGTCAAGACGAATGTCATCCTGATTGCCGCCACCAACCGCCCCGATGTGCTGGACCCGGCGCTGCTGCGTCCGGGCCGCTTCGACCGGCAGATCGCCGTCGAAGCCCCCGACCTCGAGGGCCGCCACCAGATCCTGCAGGTGCATGCCGCCGGCAAGCCCATGGCGCCGGGCGTGGACCTGCGGTCCCTGGCCAAGCGTGCGCCGGGCTTTACCGGCGCGGACCTGGCCAACGTCCTCAACGAGGCCGCCCTGCTGACTGCGCGTTCGAACGCCCAGCTGATTGACGACCGGGCTTTGGACGAGGCCATCGACCGGGTGATGGCCGGGCCGCAGAAGCGCTCGCGTGTCATGAAGGAGCACGAGCGCAAGATCACCGCCTACCACGAAGGCGGACATGCCCTGGTGGCGGCCGCGCTGCGCTACTCCGCGCCGGTCACCAAGGTCACCATCCTCCCCCGCGGCCGCGCCCTGGGTTACACCATGGTGGTGCCCGAGGACGACAAGTATTCGGTCACCCGCAACGAGCTGCTGGACCAGCTGGCCTACGCCATGGGCGGCCGTGTCGCCGAGGAAATCGTCTTCCACGATCCGTCGACCGGTGCCTCCAACGACATCGAGAAGGCCACCGGCACGGCCCGCCAGATGGTCACCC